>JAICXV010000241.1 GCA_025934545.1 Verrucomicrobiia bacterium | reverse complement strand
TGATACCGGCAGGCGATTTAGGTGCAGGCGTCGAGTCGATTTTTTCCAACGTGGCGAGGGCAGTTTTCAGTTTTTCGATGACCGAATTTAATTCCGCCGAGGTCTGCTGGCGTGCGTAGCGGTATTGGTTGCAGAGCTGGAAGATTTCTTGAACCTGGCTCGACTGTTCCGCGGTCAAGGGCAGTTCGGCTACAACAGATTCGGTGATGGCCGAAGCGGGCACGTCGAGGCGTTCGCCGATTTGTTCCTGCAACAGGCGGAAAACGGTGGCGTAAAATTCCGCGACTTTGTTTGATTGCGCGTACTGCGAAAGGTCAGTGAGGCCGGTGTCGATTTTGCGAGCGACTTCCCGCTGACGCAGCAACCGCGGGTTGTTCGCCAATTTATCTTTGCGCTGACGCCACGCGAACGCGAAGAGGAACGCCAGCGCTGGGACGGCCTGAGCCGCGATAAAAACGGGTTGTTCAATGAGCGGTCGATGACTGTGACTGACCTGCCCAAGCCGCACTTTGATGTTTACGATTTCCTGAGTGTTCGACGGCTGTTCGGTCGAAGGCGGGCTCGTTTGGACAATAGTCGGCTGCGGCGTGGCGGCGGTCGGTTTGACGGATACAGGCAGCGGCCCGTGTTGCAAGGTGCGGAAGGCGCGCGCGTTCGGATCAAAGTAGCTGAAGACGAAACCTGGGATTTCTTTTATGTCGGCGTTTTGGGGCGAGATGACTTGCTCGAAATATTTGGAGCCTTCGATTTGCATTTGGTCCCGGCTGTCGACTTTTTGCGTGGCGGGATAAAATTTGAACTCACGCCATTCGGCGCTGGAGGAGGTCGATGGAAGCGAGACGGTGTCCCAACTGCCGCGTCCGGAGATGCGGATTTTTAGCGTAATAGGGTCACCGACGCCGACGTTGGTCGGCCCGGCTTGGTACTGAGACAAAGAAAAGGTGCCCACCGCGCCATTGTATGAAGGCGGTGCATCGGCGGTCGGGATCGGGAGAACTTTGACGTCGGCAGTATCGCTTTGGACAGTGATTGGGCGGGTGTTTTGAAAAAAGAATTCCTGGCTGGTGATGAGGTTCATGCTCCAACTGGCCGGGCCAAGGGTAAGCGGGCCGGTGTGGGTGGCGCGGACGGCGACGCGAAAGGTCAAAAGATTATAGATGTTGGCGCCAATAGTGACGCGCGGCACTTGTTGACGGTAATCGGGAACTTCGCTAACGATGAAACCTTCACTGGCCAGTATTGGTTTTTGAACGTCGCGCGCGGACTGGACGTAGCACTGGATTTCGATGGGAACCATTTCGCCGACGTAAAATTCTTTTTTCGGCACGATGAGGCGGACGAAAGCCGGTTCGTTCTGGCCTGGGTTTTGAGCGAGGACACCGCCTTTTTCTACCTTCAACTTGACGGGTTGGCTCGTGACGGGCAGACCGCCGATATCGGATTGAATTGCGGGAATGGTAAATTCGCCGACGCGCTGCGGTTTGAGCACGTAAGAATAGGTGACGGCGACAACGGTATGGCCGTTGCCGTCAACGGAGACATTTTGCGCGAAGCTCGAGGAAATGACGTCGATGTCCTGAATTGATGGCGCAGCCGGTTGGTTGCGGGGCTGGCCACCTTCGAAGGAGAGCGAGAGCGTGACCGTTTCGCCGAGACTAATCGATTCACGGTCGAGGCTGGCCGTAAAATTTTGGGCAGCGGAGGCGACCAACGGAAACAGACAAAGCAAACCCAACACAGGCAGGAACCTGCGCCATAACGAAAGCCTGACTGTCGTTGTTTGCTGCACGCGTAGATAGACAAGTTAGTTTCGTTATTGTTCACGCCAGAAGCAAGCTTTGGGAGGAGGGTTTTCCGAACGCCTTCGCCGGGAAGGTTTAGAAAAAAATCTTCATCTTGATCCCGCCGTCGGATGGGTTTTGCTGTGCGTTTGGCGTCACACGAATGATTGGCGTTGTCAATGAAAACGCACGGTGTTAAGCGTGGTTTGTGGCAACGGTTCATCGGCGGAAAATTGGTTTCGACCCGGATTCGAGGTTCGATGGGTATTCTGCATTTACGTTGATTGAACTGCTGGTTGTCATTGCGATCATTGCGATTCTCGCTTCGTTGTTGTTGCCGACGCTCTCGCGCGCGAAGCAGACGGGTTACAAAGCCAATTGCATCAGCAACGAGAGGCAAATCATCGCGGCGTGGACCATGTACGCGATGGATAATCGCGATGCGCTCGCATCCAATGGCGGTGACCCCCACGATACTTCAACCGCCGCGCATCTTTGGGTGTATGGCGGCAATCATGGCGATCCGCCGACGTTGACGAACCGGGATTATTTGATCGGCGAAAAATACGCTTTGTTTGCGCCCTACATTCGCGCGTTTGGGGTTTTTAAATGTCCGGCCGACCGCACGCGTTGGCAACTGACCGGAACAGTGACGACAACGTGGGTGCCGGAATTGCGCAGTTATTCGTTAAATTGCTACATGGCCATTGCCAGCACAAACATGATGTCACCATTGTCGACATCGACGATTTATCAGATGTATACGCGCGCATCACAACTGGCTGCGCCTGGGCCGGGGAATCGGTTTGTCTTTATCGACGTGAATCCTGGAAGCATTTGCACACCGGCATTCGGTGTCGATATGAGCGGCCAGTCATTTATTCATTATCCTTCGGCGCTGCATCGTAATGCAGGGATCCTCGCGTTTGCTGATGGGCACGTCGAATTGCATAAGTGGCGCGACAGGCGGACGCAACGTCCGATGGCCCCCGGGGAGAGTTACATTCACCACGGGGAGGCGGCGGGAGGGAACGAAGACCTCGCGTGGATCATTCAACAAACGACGTCGCGACGCTAACGGCGCTTCAAATCCTCGCCTGTCTTAGCGCTTTTTATAGGCGCCGACGTTTGGGGCGTGTGGATTGACTTCCGGGCCAAAATAACGAAGGACGACCAACGGTTCGACTTTGCTGGTGTTTTCGAAAACAACTCCGGCTTTCGCAGCAGCTTCAGTGCAGAAGACTTCGTCTTCGGTCATTTCGTGGAAGCGAATCAGTTTCGGGCAATCCAAATTCAAGCGGTTCATCTTCCCTTTACCCTGCACGGTGATCAGGCCGTAGGCGCCGCGATCTTTGATGGTGCATTTGGCGCCGGGTTCGACGGTCAGTTCCTTTGCGCTGAAAAGTTGTTCGCCGGCGATTTTGCCGTAGACGATCCAGCGATCCATGTAACCGTCTTTGCGCGTGTCGGCGACGGGAATGGGTTCGAGGTAATGATTGTCTTTGAAATGTTCGTCGGTGTTGCCTTCCCAATCGAGTTGTTCGACGAGGTAATCGAGGTCTTTGTGAAATTTCGGTGGAACATCTTTGACGAGGAGCGACCATGGGACTTCGCGGCCTTCGACGAGTGATTGATACATGCCGAAAACGTCGCTACCCCATTGCGGCTCGTATGTGCAAAGCGAACCTGGCGCATGGAGAATGCACGGCGGAATCAGCCAGCCGGTGCCCGGTTTAAGACGATAAGCGCGGCTAAGATCCAAAATCCCATTGTCACCTTTATTCCAGTTTTCCAAACAGCGGCGGACTTGCGCTTTGGTCGTGCCGGGTTCCAGGCCCATAAATGTGTACGGGAAATTGTTGCCGACATTATTGTGTTGCGGCGGGAAATAATACGATTCCGGTTTGCCTTCCAAACCAAGCAAAGCAGCTTGCTTGGCATTTTGGTGCATGTGATGCGGAATCGGACCCATGTTGTCGAAAAATTTGGAGTAGACCGGCCACTTTTTGTATTTCTTCCAAATCGCCGAGCCAATGAGATCTTCGCCACATTCAGCAACGGCTTGTTGCAAAGTGAAGCGCTGTTTGCCGATGACGACATAGCTCAAGCCTTCGTCGGGTGTGCGGTTTTCGTTTGCCGCCGGAGTGGTGGAAGCGAACCAGCGTTCGTCGATGCCGCCCCGGTTAAGGCCGAACGCGTAGAGATCGTCGGGGTGCAGCTTTAGCCGTTTGCCGGGCTGCAAAAAAGAGCGCGGGACCCAGCATGGAGCCAGGCGCAGGAGGCCATTGGATTCTGCAAGGGCGGCTTCGACGAGGGGTTGGAGATTGCCTTTGATTGTTTTGAGGGAAGTAACCGTGTTCATTCCTGCGCATGTTGTAAAACAAACAGCGCTGAAATTCCAAGCAGCAAAATTTGGGTTTTAGCCCATCTCTAAACGGATATTGCACGCGCTGAACGACTTGCTTCGATTTGTTCACGCAGCCAGCCCGGCCGATTCGTTGCAATTGCGTCCACTCCAAGCTCGATCATCTTTTGCGCGGCGGCAAGGTCATCGACCGTCCAAACATAAGTCTTCAAACCGGCGCGACGGGCTTTTTCGATGAACGATTGCGTGATCGGGCCAGTGTAATTTAAGTCCAACCCGTCGAGCCCGGCGCAATGGGCCCGTTGGATTATTTCTTCGGTGACGGCTTGAGGATCGAGTTTGCGCGCATCTGGTTTGAATGAAACGAGCCACGCGCATTCGATTTGTGGGAGCCATTTTTTGACTTTGCAAATCGTATCGTAATCGAACGCGATGATGACGATTTGGTCGGGACGCAAACCCGATGCTTCTATGACGCGTTCGAGTTCGGGCAGAATTTCCGCACCGGATTTGATTTCGATATAGACACGTTTGCCGGGCGGCACGGTTTGGAGCGCTTCGCGCAACGTCGGCATGCGTTCGTTGAGCCAGCGCAAATCTTTCCAGCGACCGACGTCGAGAAGTTTTAAATCGCCGAGGTCCTGTTCGCGAATGGCTTTGTCGCTGCCGCCGATGCGGAATGTCGTAAAATCATGAACGACGACGATACGGCCATCGCGGCTCAAATGGATGTCCAGTTCGATCGCATCAGCTTTTTGCTCGAAAGCCAGACGGAACGCGGCAAGTGTGTTTTCGGGCGCATCATACGAAGCCCCACGGTGCGCAATGATTTCCACCACGCTATAATATATAGGCGATAGTCAAAAACTCAAAACGTAGCCGGCGACGTGAGGAGGCGGACTTTAATACCGAACCCATCCGCCTCGTCACCTCGGCGGCTACGGTTTGTTGGTCGGATAGAATGGTTTT
>JAICXV010000112.1 GCA_025934545.1 Verrucomicrobiia bacterium | reverse complement strand
ACACGCCAGCAGCATCACAAGTTTCCACAAAGAAGGCGCCGAGCTCGGCGTTATGCAGAACCTGCACGCGAAACTTGAAGCCGCCGGCATCGTCACTAGCCTGCGCGCCAACCGCGCTGGCCAATCCTTCATTCGCATCTCTCCCCACTTTTACAACACCGATGCCGAACTGCATAGACTGCTGGAAGTCATTTGACCAATGTTGATCGCCTATCATTAAACGACGAAATGCCCGCAGCCCAAGACGTCCCTAACTCGTTTCATCATTGCGAAGCACTTCGTTTTATGTTCCCTTTCCCACTCTTATGACAGTCAAACTGTCGTTACTCGCAATTTGCATGGGCCTGTTCGTCGCGATCATCAACCTCGCGGGTTTGCTCGCGCCTGAACAAATGACGACCGTCGCCCGCAAATTCCCGCGCAATGTCGTCTTCGGCTACATCCTCATGGCCATCGGCCTTATTTGGTTCATTTACAACGTCAACATCGAATCACTCGCCGATTTCGAACCGATGAAGAAATACCTGCGCGCACTGTTCATCGCCATCGCGCTTGGCACCTGCATTTTCGTAAGCGATTTTCTCGCCGTGCGTGGCCTCGCCATCGTCATGCTGCTGTTGGGCAAACTGATCGTCGACAGCGCGCGCTGGGTCGATACCGACTGGCGCCTCGTCATGGTCGTCTGGGCCTACATTTTAATTGTCGCCGGCATGTGGCTGACCATTTCGCCTTGGCGCTTGCGCGATTGGATCGAGTGGGACACTGCCAATCCAAAACGAATGCGCCTCTTCAGCGCCGCCCGATTTGCGTTCGGACTTTTAGTCGCAATCCTTGGCTTTGTGGTATTTTGATAACGGACGATGTCCCTTTCATTTACTTTTCTAGGCTCAGGCACCTCCCAGGGCGTGCCGCTTATCGGCAAAGAATATCCGGCCGAATTTTTGGCTAATCCGAAAAACAATCGCCTCCGTCCTTCCATCTACGTCGCAAGCGACAAAGCCAAGATCGTCGTCGACACCACACCAGAATTTCGCATTCAGATGTTGCGCGAAAAAATCATGTGGCTCGACGCCGTGATCTTCACTCATTCACACGCCGACCACATCATGGGCTTGGATGATTGCCGTCGCTTTTGCGATCTGCGCGAGGGTCGCCTGCCCGTTTACGCGAGCGAAGCCACGATGACCGATTTGAAACGCGTTTTTCGTTACGCCTTCACCGACGAGCCGATTCCTAAAGGTTATTTCATGCCCGATCCGCACGTCGTCACCGGCCCGTTCACCATTGGCGACCTGGAAATTCATCCGCTCGAACTGCCGCACGGCCGCGCCAGCACCAACGGCTATCTCTTTTTCCAAAACGGCAAAAAACAATTCGCCTACATGAGCGACTGCAAAGAAGTGCCGCCTCACGTCATCGAACAGGTTCGCGGCTGTGAAGTCGTCGTCCTCGACGCTTTGCGCCGCGAGGTCCATCCCACGCACATGTGTCTCGACGAAGCTTTGACCGCGGCCCGTCGCATCAATGCCAAACGCACCTACTTCACGCATTTGACCCACGATTACGATCACGACTCGGCTCAAGCCGAATTGCCCGAAGGCGTCTGGTTTGCTTACGATAGGCTCAAAGTGGAGATTACGCCGTGAATACTCTTAACTTGCGTCCGTCGTCGACGACTCTGCTATCTTCGATCTTCAGTCTGATTGCCGCGTTCCTTTGCCTGTCATCGTTCAATTCATTCGCCACAAATGACGGCCACGACGTTGTCGTCGTTTTCAACTCGTCAATGCCGGAATCCAAAGATGTCGCCGAACATTACGCAACGGTCCGTGACGTTCCATCGCAACAAGTCCTCGGCTTCGCCCTTCCCAAAACAGAAAATATATCCCGCGCCGACTTCCGGGATAAGTTACAAAACCCGCTCCTCAAATCCCTCGAAAAACAAAAACTGTTTTCATTTCACGATTCCAAAATGACCGATGCCAAACTGCGTTACGTCGTGTTGTGTTACGGCGTTCCGCTACGGATTGAAGCCGACCCGAGCATCAAAGAAAAAATCGATCCGGCGCTCCAGGGCGGCCAACGCAACAATGGCGCGGCCGTCGACTCCGAACTTGCCCTCCTGCCGCACGCGCATGAAAACCTTCCTCTCGCCGGTCCGTTGGGAAACCCGCTCTTTCGCGTCACTAACAGCGCTGCGCTCAATCCGACGAACGGTATCATCATCGTCGCGCGCATTGATGGACCAACCGCTGAAATCGCGCGCGGTATCGTCGACAAAGCTGTGCAGGCCGAGCGCGACGGGCTTTGGGGCCGCGCTTACTTCGACATGCGCGGCGTCACCAACACTGTTTTCGCCGATGCCGATACCAATTTTCTCATCGCCGCCGCGGTTGCTGAACGAAGCGGTTTCGAAACTGTCGTCGATAAAAAACCCGAAACATTTTCGCGCGCATTTCCGATGAGCCAAATCGCGCTCTACGGCGGTTGGTATGACACCGATGTCTCCGGTCCGTTCACGCGCGATAAAGTCGAGTTCATGCCCGGCGCATTCGCCTATCATTTGCATTCCTTCAGCGCGCAAACGTTGCGGTCGACCAATTCCCATTGGTGCGGTCCGCTGCTCGCCAAAGGAGCGACCGCAACCATGGGCGCGGTCGACGAACCGTTCATCGGCGGCTTGCCCGACATGGGCGTTTTCTTTACGCGCTGGATGATGCTCGATTTCACTTACGGCGAAGCCGCCTACAGCGCGCTACCCGCAGTTTCCTGGCAGGCGACCGTCATCGGCGATCCGCTCTATCGGCCGTTCCATAAGCCGGCGCAAGAACAACATGAAGAACTGGCGCGTCGCGGCAGCAAGCTCATCGAATGGTCGCACCTCAAAGTCATTGACATCAACATGGCCACCAGTTCGTCGTCACTTCGCGAACTCGTTCAATATCTCAACGCCGAACCCACGACTAAAACCAGCGCTGTGTTGACGGAAAAACTTGGTGATTTGTATCAGGCGCAAGGCAAACCCGAATCATCGATCTTCGAATATCGCCAGGCATTGAAATTGAACCCCTCGCCGCAACAAGAAGTTCGATTGCGCCTCACCATCATCAACAAACTCCTCGCGCTCGGCAAACAAGACGAAGCCCGCGCCGAATACGAAGAATTTCGCAAACATGGTGGGGATTATCCCGACATGTCAGCGGTCGAACAACTAGTTCGGACACCGACTGGAACAAGCCCGAAATAAATTTCGCGCACTTCGCGCGACTTCGTTCCGTTAAGCGCCCATTCCCTCTTCGAACGACCCCGCCGCCATTGGGAAACAAAGATTATCGCGCACATACGCAATCCCATTCGCGCTCGTCGCATCCAAATCGCGATACGCGCTTTCCGCTTCAACCACCAGGGGAGCCGTCCGCTTGCCCATGATCTTGCAATAACGTTGCACGAACCCGCTATGGATGAGCAATTCGACATACCGCGTCATGTTCAAATCACCTGAGGGAATATCGCAGAACTGCATCGCACGCTTCTGCCAGCCCGGTTCCATCATCCGAAGAGGCAATCCGGGACGAATAACGAAATTTTTCACGTGGCACGCATAAATGCGCGGCGCAACCTTCAGAAACCGCGTCTCCCACGATTCACCTTCCCAACAGTGCGATGGATCAGCGTTCACCCCGAGCACCTTGTCTCCATCACAAGCATCGACGAGCATATTGAAATCATCCGCACACATCGCCGCCGTCCCCGGATGAATTTCATGCGCCAAATAAATACCGAGCTTCTTCGCATGCGCGCGGATCTTCGCCGTCTTCTTCACAAACCGTTCCTTGCCCTCCGCAATCAAATCATAATCGCCGCCCTTCCAAAATCCCCACGGATAACCGGTGGCCAATTCCCAACCGAATGCGACACCCCAGAACATCGGCATAATCTTCACACCAAGCTCTGCGGACAGGTCGAGTAACTTCAGCAAATAATCTTCGCACCACTTCTCAATCGCCTTCGCATCCTTCTTGGCGACATCCGGCGGAAGGAACGGCCGAACCGTCGGGCTATTCGTCCAGGCCGTCGTGTGCACCCAGAACGGACAATGTGCCGAGATGCCATCGAGGCTCATGTGTCGTTGCGAGAACGTTTCTTTGATTTCCTTCGCGCTCTTGAAGCCTTTTTCGGATTGCAGCATGTAGTTGGACGGCTGCGCACCTTTCGCGCCGGACACGCGGGCATAATCAAGAAAATCGCCAAGAGACTTCGCGCCGTGCTGGGCGCCTTCGATCGAGGGATGAAAAACAGAGTCAGCCATAAAATTTAAAAATTATGAGTTCGTTGTATTGACAGTTTGCGAGCGTAAATCCCTACGCAGCACGAGGCAAACGATTTTTACGATACCTCTGACTTTCAAACCGAAGAAGACATAGCGACCCACCCACGCGCATTGTTCTTCACTGGAGGTGAGAATTCGTCCGCGAATCGCTGGTTTAATCGAATCACTTAATTATAATCCTCCCGAGGAACTCCGTGTCGTATCGAAAACGCAAATCAAACCAGCAATTAAGAAAAATGCACCATCGAGCCGTCCGTCATCCCTTCAATATTTCAAACGATAGAAATTTACCGACGTCGGCGACGCAGGAACGACAACCTGATTTTGGTTCCCGATCACCGTTGGCTGGTTCGTCACCGTTGCCCACTGCGTAGTATTGAGGTCAGCGTTTTGTTGCAATACATACGGCGTTGACGTCTCTGGCCACGAAAAAGTCAGAGTCGCAGCTTGTGGATCGTAAGTCATGGTGATGGCGACGGCGGTGGCAGCGGGAGCGGTGATCGTATAAGTCGCAACATCGATTGTTGAAAATGGGTTCCAGCCGGCGAGACCGCTAACGTTGCCGCCAATCGCTTCGGTGGAACGCGCGCCTGTTGTTGTCACGTATGTGCCGAGGAATCGGAACGACTGGCCGTTGAAAGCTGGTAGTCCAACTTGCGACATGCCAAAAGAAAATTTGTAGGTGTAGGCATTGCCCGTTCCAAGAGGAGTCAAATTGGCAGAGCCGATATAACGTTGGCTGCCAACATTGCCGTTTTGCAGTTGATAGATGTTTCCGGAACCAGCGCCGACAATCGGTGCGAGTGCAATCGCGTAAGATGGCGAGAACGGCTTCGCGGCATTAGTGAACGTCAGCGGACTGCGATTACCGCCGCCGTCGACGCCTGAAACCGCCCGGGTGATCGCATCTGCGCTGTCATTAAAACCGGAAGTGTCTGAAAAACCTCCCGTGCCATTATCGATATAGAGCACGAGCGCATTGGAAAAAGTGCCAGCCCCTTTCGTGAATGTGCCGTAGACAGTGTAAGCGTCGTTTGTGAACACGAGTGTCCCGCCGCCGATCGCGCCGCCGGAGTTTGTATTCCCATTACCTTGATAAGTTTGGTTCGCGAGCGCGTTCGTTTGCGTAAGATCGTACGTCGCCGTGGCCGTCTGTGGTTTGCCGGTGCCAGTCGTGTAAGTGTACGTCCAGGTGATCTGATCGAATTTGAAAGAAACGTTCTCCAATACCTGGTCCGAACTGGCCTGTGAAACGCCAGTCACAAAAGGCCTGGTCAGGAACATGTCGTAGACATGATTCGCGTTTAATTTGTCGACCATCTGAAGATGGACCTGCGCAACCTGCGTTCCTTGCGCAGCACTCAACATGAGAAGCGGCGATGATTTGTCCAAATTTTTGTTTACGTCAAAAGTGTAACTTTTTACACCGGGCGCGATGAGCTGGCTGACTTGTTGTTGAGAAATCGAATCCAACGCGATCCAGTTCGTGTGCCCGACATCGGTCACCTCGCCGGGAATGTTCTGGATAAACATGTAGACCGAGTAATCGGCACGAACGATGAAAGCGCCCAGGCACGCGAGTATCACGAACGCACGAAGCAGGACGTGCGGGAACACGCATGAAGCAAGCAAATCGCCCTCGTGCGGCTGCGGTCTTTTGGATCGCATGACCGGATTAGAACGTTTGGTTGGTCGTCAGGTCCCATCGCATCACGACGGGCGGCAGCAGCTGACCGGTATTGGGATTCTGCCCAACGTAATCAATTTCAATTCGCTGATACCGAAATGTCACGGTCTCGCTGGTTGGGTTTCCGGAGCTGCCGTTCTGAAAGATGCTGGAGACTTTAGCGTTCGTCAGTTTGATGGTGTAGTAGTCAAAAGGGGTAGCACCAGAGCCCGTTTTTTGCACATATAGGATCACCGAGGCCAGGTTGGTGCCTTGTGCCGACGCCAGGAAAAGTGGCGGCGAAGATTTATCAAGAGCTTTCGTGACTGCCAGATCTGAAAACACGACGCCAGTTCCCGGATTGGTGACGCTCAAAGAAAATGACGATGCAGCAATTGTGTTCGGATGCGCCGCCACCGTCGACTCGCCCGGGATACCCGAGACGTCCAAGAAGTAATTTTGTGCAAAGGCTGGATGGCCAATGAGCAAAAGAGTCGCAATGAATAGGAAAAGTCGAATTGATTTCAGGGAAAGCATAAAAGGCACCTTACGGTCCGTCATTATTGGCACCTACCATTGCGACCGTCAAGAAACCGGTGAAGTAAACAGTTACCGATGACACCGAAAAAAGAAGAAGAGCCCTCGGTTTGCGAAGGCTCTGGCAGGTGTCAGTGGGATGTGCGTTCAGGATTCGGGCTTGAGTAGTCCTTGGCCTCACGCGGCTCGTTGATAATAAAAACACCGCATTTTTAAAAAGTTTCGCGCGAAGCTGACAAAGGATGCGAACGGCCTAAAGGATCATTTCGCAAAATGACATGCCGCCCAATGTCCCGGCGAAATTTCCCGCAGTTCAGGCACTTCTGTGTGACACCGCGGCTCAGCCATCGGACAACGCGGATGAAATGGACAACCTGACGGCGGATTGATCGGCGACGGCATTTCGCCCGAGAGCATGATTCGCGAAGTATGCGAATCCGAATCAACCACCGGCACCGCCGAAATCAATGCCTGCGTATACGGATGTTTTGGATTGCGCACGACGGCTTTGGCGAGCCCGAGTTCGACGACGCGACCGAGATCCATCACCATGATT
>JAICXV010000749.1 GCA_025934545.1 Verrucomicrobiia bacterium | reverse complement strand
TCGAGCCCATAAGATAGCGGTCACACTCGCGTGCCGCGCCCCTGCCCTCGTTGAAGGCCCAGACGACAAGGCTCTGTCCACGACGGGCATCGCCAGCGGCAAAAACACCTTCGATGTTCGTGGTGTATTTGTTGAAATCAGCCTTCGCATTGGAACGCGGATCGCGTTCGATGCCGAGTTGTTCGAGCAACGGTTGTTCCGGCCCGAGGAATCCCATCGCGAGCAGAACGAGTTGCGCAGGACGAACTTTTTCCGTCCCGGCGACTGGAACGGGCGTAAATCCCTTTTCCGTTTTTTCCCATTTCACTTCGACAGTGTGCACGGCTTTGACATGGCCTTTTTCGTCACCTTCGAACTTGGTCGCGGTCGTAAGATAGACGCGCGGGTCAGCGCCGAATTTCGCGGCGGCTTCTTCCTGGCCGTAATCCAGACGATAAATTTTCGGCCATTCGGGCCATGGATTGTCCTTGGCGCGTTCCATCGGCGGACGCGGCAGGATTTCAACCTGGACGAGACTCTTGCAACCATGACGTAACGATGTGCCGACGCAGTCGGTGCCAGTGTCACCACCACCGATGACGATGACATCTTTGCCGCACGCGGAAATATTGCCGTTTTTGCTCTTGTCCAAAATGCTCTTGGTATTGCCCCGCAAAAATTCCATCGCGAAATGGATTCCGCCGAGTTGACGACCTTCGATGGGAAGGTCGCGGCCTTTGGTCGCGCCGGTGCAAATGACAACGGCATCAAATTCTTTGCGGAGCTTTTCCGATGGATAATTTTTACCAACCTCAGTGTTGCAGACGAATTGAATGCCTTCCTTCGCCATTTGATCGATACGACGCAGGACGAGTCCCTTATCCAGTTTCATGTTGGGAATTCCATACATGAGCAAACCGCCGGGGCGATCGTCGCGTTCGAAAACGGTGACATTGTGGCCGGCTCGATTCAATTGCATTGCAGCACACAAGCCGGCCGGACCGGAACCGATGACGGCAACCTTCTTGCCAGTCCGCTTCGTCGGCGCTTCCGGCACAATCCAGCCTTGTTCCCAACCTTTGTCGGCGATGGCCGCTTCGATTGTCTTGATCGTGACCGGCGGTTGATTGATGCCGAGCACGCACGAGCCTTCGCAAGGCGCCGGGCAAACGCGCCCGGTGAAATCAGGAAAATTGTTCGTCTTATGAAGGCGTTCAAGCGCTTCTTTCCACAGCCCGCGGTAAACAAGATCATTCCATTCCGGAATCAAATTGTTGATGGGGCAACCCGACGCCATGCCGCTGATGAGTGTGCCGGTGTGGCAAAAGGGAATGCCGCAGTCCATGCAACGCGCGGCTTGCTGGCGCATCTTGTCCTCCTTCATGTGAAGGTGGAACTCGTTCCAGTCGTTAATGCGCTCGATCGCTGCGCGGTCCAACGGCAGTTCGCGTAAATAATCTATGAAACCTGTGGGTTTACCCATTTTGCTCGCCGCTTTCTTTCAACGCAGAGACGCAGAGAGCGTGGAGGCTCGCAGAGATTTTATTGGGAAATTTCGTTCTCACGTCAAATTTTACTTCAGGCATTGTTCGGCTGATCAGTGCGAAATTCAAGTTGATTGGTTCACTTACAAAGAAAAAGACCCCGGACGCAGTGGTTCTGCATCTTTGCACCCATTGACTACACGTTCAATCCCGTCCTTCAGGATTTTTGAATGAAAATTGATCAGCAGACCCAGGCGCAAGTTGCAAAGGCGCAGGTAACTCAATAGTTTTGCGCGATCAATTGGCAAAATTTCTTCTTTCGCTTTGTTATCCACAATCACTTTGTCGTAAACGATCAAATC
>JAICXV010000271.1 GCA_025934545.1 Verrucomicrobiia bacterium | reverse complement strand
TACTGCACGGGGGACTCACCCCATTACGAGCTTTACCAGCATTGCGCTTGCCTACTTGCGCAACGCGTCGATGCAGGAGGAGAGTTCATCGATTCATGAAAACGCGGGCCAACCAGATGCTTGAGCCAACGCCGGCTTGTGTCGGCAGTTCCGCTTTCGCGGTTGACACCAAGTGCCCGGCGTGGCTCAGCTTGTGTGTTATTCTTAACCCCTTGCGATTTCCGTTCGCGCCGCATAAAACATCGGGTGAAAGGAAACCTGAATTATGCCATTTGATCCTGCTTTGCCCGCAACGAATTCTCCGGTGAGTTCGGCCGAGTTGCGAAATCAATTCACCGGTCTGAAATCTTTGGTGGACGATTGTCCGACCACGAACGGGATGCAGGCGTATGTGAACGATTATGTCACCAACAACGCGGCTTCAAACGTGTCCGGCGTGGACGGCTTGCCGCCAGGGTTTACCGTGTCCGACCCGCCGACGCAGGCCGAAGTCCAAACGGTCGTCGATAAGCTCAACGAGCTGATCGCCGCGCTCAAAGCGCATTGAGCGCGCAGGGCGTCAGGCGAGTTTCCAACCTTTGCGATAGTGTCCGTGGATATATTGTTCCGCGGCAGGGCAGTTCCTGGCTTTGAGGTGGACGGGGTCCCATTCGATTGTCTGCGCGGTGCGATAGGCCACGATGCCGAGTTGGTTGGCTTCGGTCAGGGCGCCGGAGTAATCGAAGTTGCAGGTGGTGGGCGCGCCGGTTTTGCAGGCCTGAATCCATTCCTTCCAATGACCGATTGACGCGGGAATCCAGGGTTTGGGCGGTTCGAAATCGGCGAAAGCTTTTTCGGGCAGAAGTTTGTGATTCATGTAGTCGGCCAGGATCATGCCTTTGGTGCCGATGAAGAGAACGCCGTTATCTTTTTGCGGAATCTTTTTCTGTTTGTAGAGGAGTGGTTTTTCTTCGCCCTGATACCAGAAGAGTCTAACGGGAGGCATATCACCGCGAGCTCCGTATTGATAAGCCACGCGGAACGAGGCGGGCGCGGTCTCGAGATTCGGCGGCTCTCCCCGCGCCTCGATGACCAGCGGGTGACGCAGTTTCAACGCCCAAAACGGCATGTCATTCCAGTGGCTGCCGAGATCGGTCAATGTGCCACCGCCGAAATCCCAATATTTATACCAGCGCGGCTGGCCTTCGATATAGGTGTGGTGATACGGCCGGACCGGCGCAGGGCCAAGCCACAAGTCCCAATGGAGCCACGGCGGCACGGGCTCAGGGTTCTCGGGATGGACGCCATCGCCCCAGGCGCGCGAAACCCAGACGTGGACTTCGGACACAGGACCGATCGCGCCGCTTTGGACAAGCTCGACGACGCGCCGAAAGTTGTCCTGCGCATGCATTTGTGTCCCCATTTGGGTGGCGACTTTTGCTTTTGCGGCTTCGGTCGCGAGCAGGCGCGCTTCCCAGACACTGTGGGCCAGAGGTTTTTCGCAATAGACATGTTTGCCGAGTTTAAGCGCGGGCAGCACTGCGAACGCGTGGGTGTGTTCGGTGGTCGCGACAACCACCGCATCGAAGTCATTGCTGTGATCGTAAAGTTTGCGGAAATCGACGAATTTTTTGGCTTGTGGAAATTTGGCGGCGGCAGCGTCGAGATTTTTTTCGTTCACGTCGCACAAGGCGACAATGTTTTCAGACTGCACTTCCCTGGTGTCGGCGACTCCGCGACCGCCCACGCCAATGATGGCGAGATTCAGTTTTTCGTTGGGCGAGACGCGGCGCGACTTTGGCCGGGCCAGAGCACTGGTCGAAAGAATGGCGGAGCCGCCAAAGACGGCGGTGTTGTAAATGAATTGGCGGCGGGAGATGGCTTGTGAACGAAGCGTGCGCATGGAGTTTTCTTAGACTTGTAAAGGCAAGGAGACAAGCGGATATGCGCATTTAGAACGTGGCGTTTCCGTGAGGTCTGGCGTAGTGTCTCAACGCGAATACGGGATCTAAATCAAACTTTGGCAAATGAAACAAATACCTTTGGAAGACAATTTTACGGACGTGATCGGCAAGGCGCAGCGTGGGTTGCAGATTTCGGATGAGCAACTTGCGACCAAAGCGAATGTTTCCGCGGCGGATCTGGCGCGGGTTAAAGGCGGGGATGCCGACGAGATTGTTTTGAGAAAGATTGCTCCTGTGCTCAACTTGCGCGCTGACGCGCTGGTGGAGTTGGGAAAAAAAGCCTGGTATCCATCGGTGCCGGCGCAAATTCCTGGATTGGCCTGCTTCAATACGACGTGGGAAGACATGACTGTGAACTCGTACTTGGTTTGGGATGAGAAAACGCTGCAAGGGGCGGCGTTTGATACCGGGGCGGATTGCTCGGACATGGCGAAGTTTGCAAAAGCGCGGCAGATCAGGATTCAAACGATTCTGCTCACGCATACGCATCCGGATCACATCGCAGACCTTGAACGGTTGAAGCAGGCGACGCAGGCAGCGGCATTCGTTTGCAAGCTGGAGGCGTTCGATGGCGCCGAGACATTTGATGCGGGAAAGAGGTTCGTCGTTGGACCATTGCAGATCGAGACGCGGCAAACCAAAGGGCACTCGCGCGGCGGCATAACGTTTGTGGTTTCAGGGTTGCCGAATCGTATTGCAGTGGTGGGGGATGCGATGTTCGCCAGTTCAATGGGCGGCGGTGGAGTTTCGTATTCCGATGCGCTGACGACGAACCGGCAAGGCATTCTATCTTTGCCGGATGATACGATTTTGTGTCCGGGGCATGGACCGTTGACGATGGTCGGGATAGAGAAAACGCACAATCCGTTTTTTCCGTGAATTCGTGATTCGTAATTGGTCATTGGTCACTCGCGCCTGTGTTTTGATCAGTGTGTTGTGCTCGGCTTCGAGTTTCGGGGACGATGCGGACACGTTGTTCAGGCGCCTGTGGTTCCAGTCACGTACGGCTCATTTCAACATTTATAGTTGCGGCGATACGCAGGAAGTCGGGCGAGTGGCGGCCAGGCTCGAACAGTTCAGGGAGGCCTACGCGATTTTGGCGGGCGCGCAATCGGTTGCTTCGCCGCCGATTGTGGTTATCGCGTTTCCGGATCATGCGACCATGGAGCCGTTCCTGCCGTTGTATCATGGCAAACCGTCAAATCTGGCGGCGTTTTTTCATCGTGGCAGCGATGAAAACTTTATCGCGCTTTATCTCTCGGGAAACGGAGCGACGTCGCTGGCGAATGTGTTTCACGAGTATACGCATCTGCTCCTGAGGCGGAACCAGCTTTACTGGCCCATATGGCTCAACGAGGGCATGGCCGAGATCTATGCGACGTTCGAAATCGTGCCGAATGGCATCCGCATCGGCGCGCCGCAAGAGCACTATCTAAAATACCTTTCAAGTCATCCCATGATGCCACTGTCCGAACTGTTTGGGGTGACGCATGACGCGCCGGAGTATAACGAACGGGAGCGTCAGGGAATATTTTATGCCGAATCGTGGCTGCTGGCGCATTACCTCATGCTCGGTGAACCAATTAATCGGCCGCGGTTCTCCGATTTGACTGTGCTGTTGCGGCAAGGCCAATCGCCTGAGCAGGCCTTTACGAACGCGTTCAAGGTGTCACTGCGGCAAATGGAGAATCAGCTCCACCGGTATTTGGATCGGGGGCGGTTTGACAGCCTGACGCTCGCGGTAAAGGGCAATCTGTCATCAGCGGTGGGGCTCTCGACGCGAATCGCATCGCCCGCGGAGGTGTCGTATCGATTGGGTGACATGCTTCTGCGAGTGGACCGGTTGGATGACGCCGCGGAGTGGTTTCGGCGCGGAGAAAAGATCGCGCCGAAAAGTCCATTGCCGCACGAAGGGTTCGGGTTGCTGGCAGAAGAAAAATCGGAGCCGGCTGAGGCAGTGAGCGAATTTGCGAGGGCCGCGAGTCTGGGGCCCATCGGATTCCTCTCGCACTACACATGGGCCAAGGCGCTTCTGGAAACCACGGCGAAGAAAGCGGACTCATACACGAAAGTGCAGCCGGGAATTGCGGCCGAGATCAGCGGTGAACTGCAGAAGTCGCTCGCTCTGATGCCGAGCTTCGCGCCGGCACACGAGCTGTTTGGTTTTTTCCTGATGGTCCAGGGAGAGAACGCGCCCCTCGCGGAGCAACATCTTCAGGCGGCTATTGAGCTTGAGCCGGAAAACCAGGCCTACTTGTTCTCTCTGGCACAATTGCAATGGCGCGCACACAAGCTGGATGCGGCGCGTCGCACGCTCGAACCATTGCGGCTCTCGTATGCAAGTCCGAAACTGCGCGCGCACGCGGAAGAGATGTTGCGTGAAATGAACGGCTCCCGGAAACCATGAGCATCGTCACAAAAACCGGTGATAACGGTACGACTGGATTGATGTACAACCGCCGCGTGCCTAAAACGCATAAACGCGTTGAAGCGTATGGCGCGGTGGATGAATTGAACGCGGCGATCGGGCTGGCCCGGGCGAATGCAACGGACGATTTCTTGCAGACAAATCTTTTGGCCACACAAAAGGAATTGGTGACGCTCATGGGCGAACTGGCGACGCTGCCGGAGGATCGGGAACGCTACGTCAAAGATGGGTTTACGCTGGTGCAGGCGGCCATGACCGCGCGATTGGAAGGGCTTGTGAAGGGAATCGAGGCGCAAAAGATTACGTATCGGGGCTGGGCTACGCCTGGAGAGAATGTATTGTCCGCGGCGCTGGATGTGGCAAGGACGGTGTGCCGTCGATCGGAACGAAGGGTGTGTGAATTGAAGGAGGCGGGGGAATTGCCGAATGAGGAGGTTATTGTGTATCTC
>JAICXV010000262.1 GCA_025934545.1 Verrucomicrobiia bacterium | reverse complement strand
TCGGCTTTTGCTTCGGCGGATTCCTTGATTTCCCGGCCGTAATGTTCCGGCCCGGCTTTTTCGCTCATTTGAGCCAGCAGTTCATTGCGAAAGGCTTCACTGCCATGACACCATCCGCGTAAGAGCGGTTTGAATTCCTCGCCGTCATCGGACTTGCGTCGGGCTTCCATACGCTTCTCAAATTGTTCGCGGCCAGCGACACTGTCTTTTGGAATGCCGTGCCCGCCCAACAGCCGGTCGACTCTCAGCCAAGGCGGGCGTTGGGAGGGCGTTTTGAGATATTGGCAGTAGCTGCTCCAGGCAAATTCGGAAAGTGGTTGTTGGGTCCGCAATAGTTTGGCTCGGGAAGGATTGAGGTGGACGTAGTCGCAAACGGTTTTCAAGTAGCCGTTGCCGCTGCCGTCCACCAGCAAGGCCTTGTAGCGTCCGCTAAACAGGTGGCCCCAAAGTTTGTGCCGGGCGTTAAAACGCAGAGTGTATGTGGCCAGAAGCCATTTCATGCCGTCAACGAGGTTTGCTTTGGGAGTTTCAACCACGAGATGGAGATGATTGGGCATCAAACACCAGGCGTGAATCTGCCAATCGGTCTTGGCGACGGCTTCGGCCAAAGTTTGGAGAAAGAGTTTGCGGTCGTAATCATCGCGAAAGATGGGCTCGCGATGGTCGCCTCGGCTCATGACATGGTAGATGGCGCCGGGGTACTGCACTCGAAGTTTTCTAGCCATCGCGCAGGGTGCGCTGCTCGCCGTTTACTTGTCAATACTGAGAACCGACCCCTTCGCGACTAGGTTCTGATGCCCAGACCAAGGACGTCTTTGCAGTATTTCAAACTGCGTTCGATTTGGTTGCGCTGTTCGTCCGGGTCGTTGGGTTTTCCGTTGGGAATCGGCTTTCCAGTTTTGGCGAGCGCGACGAATCGAGCAAAGTTTTTTGCGGGCACCTTTTGCCACACTTTCCAAAAATCCTGTTTGAGATACGGCAGCTCACGCGGAAAACCGGAAATGGTTTCGATATGGACTGGAATGCCGGGGCAAAGTTCGGCGAAACGTTGGAAATAGGTCTTTTCGTCAACGTTCCCCTCACCCATCGCCACCCATTGAACAGTCGCGCCATTTGGAGTTTCCCAAACCATCGAATCACGCAAGCTCGTCGTAACCACGTAAGGCGCGAGGGTTTCGAGATTTTGAATGGGATCTTCCATCGTCCAGCAGGAGTTGCCGGAGTCAATATTTGCGCCCACATATTCTTTCCCGGCGGCTTCGATGAGATTGACGAGTTCCCACGATTGCATATCGCCGGCATGGTTTTCGATGGCGATTTTAACTCCGGCATCCATCGCGCGGCTGCGGCTGGCCTTACAAACTTTGACCGTGTCAGCGATGCGCGCTTCAATGCCACCCGGACTAAAACGGTCCTCGCCCGTGCCCAGCACACAACGAAAAACCGGCGAACCAAGCGTTTTGGCAATCCGAATACCAAGGGCGACGTGTTCTTCAGCCGTGCCCCATTTCTTTTTAAAAACTTTCGCCGTTGGACAAATACTCCAGGAACCAACGTGAATTTGCAGACCAAGATCGTCGGCTTTTTTCTTTAAATCTCGAAGGTAGGCATCGTCAAAACTTTCGTAACAATCCAGATCGGTCAGGAACAAAGAGTCGGTTTTCAGCTTCGCGGCATAGTCGATCAGTTGAGACGCGTTCCACTTCATGCCGCGCACGGAAAAATTGTCGAGACCCAGTTTGATGTTCAGCTTCTTTGGCGCATCGGCCAACGCCGCCGGCACGACCGACATTGCGGCTGTTGCCAAGGCGGCCGTTTTGAAAAATGTGCGGCGGTCGGTTTTCATTTTCTGATTGGCTGGGGCTCGGGATTTAAAACGCGAATTTCGCGCTGCGGGAAAGGAATTTCAATGTTCGCCGCGCGAAATTTCTCGACGATCGCCTGTGTCAGCTCGTTTTGCGCCGCGCCCATGTCTTCAAGTTTGACGAATGGAAGCACCGAAATATTTATGGAAGAATCGCCCAACCCTGACACAACAACGCCGGGAGCCGGATCCACCAAGACACGTTTGTTCGCGCCCAGAATTTCCCTGAGCAATGCCTGAGCACGACCCAAATCGGTTGAATAGCCGACACCGACGCTGAGGTTCATTTGCCGGACAACACCGTAATTCTGCAGAATTTCACCGATAATTTTTTGATTCGGAATGACGATGCGCGACTTGTCAGGTTTCAACAGCGTCGTCGTCGTCAGTTCGATGCTGCCGACGACACCGTTGCAGTTAAGAATCCCGATGTATTCGCCGACGCGAAATGGCTTCGTGAAAATAATCGTTAAACCGGCGATGATATTACTCAGCAAACCCTGCATCGCGATGCCAACACCCACACCGGCGACGGACATTCCGGCGATGAAAGCCGTCATCGGGAAGCCGCACGTTTCAAGCGCAATGACGAGCGCGAGCGTCAGCGTGCCGTAACGTGCCAACCGAACGAGTAACATCCGTAACGGCGGATCGAGTAAACGCCGTTCCAGCGCGCGGTTCATCACCTTGGCAATGGACCGCGAGATGACGATGCCGATGATCAGGATGAAAATGCCGCCAAGCAGCTTGTCGGAATTGTGCTGAAGATAATTAATGACTCGGTCGATGAATGAAGCGGGCTGTTGCGTTAAGACCAGGGCGGTCTCGGTCGCCCCGTTGGTCCCCGTCGTTATCAGATTGGTTGGCATTTCAACAGCGCCACTTCGCGAACGATAGCGGCGATTGACATTTACGGGAAACCTCGTTTACTGGCCAGAAAATGTTTGGCCGCGCTCCATGCCTCTTGATTTGACAAAATTGAAAGTCTTCCCCCTTTCGCAACGCGCATCGGAGTTGCGACTGGAAAAAATTCTCATCGATCCGGACTCGAAGCCGGCGGGAGCGAACGCTGAAAACCTCAAACAAATCGAGAAATGCGCCCAACAAATTAAAGTGGCGCGGGACAAAAGAGCTGCCGTCATACTCATCTTTGGCGCGCACCTCGTCAAAAACGGCGCCGCCAGAATCGTCATTCGCCTCATGGAACAAGGCTGGCTGACGCACATCGCGACCAATGGCGCCGGTATCATTCACGATTGGGAATTTGCTTTCGCCGGTGTTTCGAGTGAGAGCGTGCAAAAGAACGTCGCGACGGGAACTTTCGGAACCTGGGACGAAACGGGCCGCTATATCAACCTCGGCATCTTAGCGGGCGCACTCGAAGCGCTTGGTTTTGGCAGCAGCCTGGGAAAATTCGTTACGGAAGACGGCACCATCATTCCTGACCCGGCGTCTTTAGAAAACCTCGTTAAGTCAGAACCGCGACATCCTCTCGCACCTGCCCGCGCAGAAATGTTAAATGCAATTTCCTGTCACAGGTTGACGGCAGGTCCTTGCACCGTGAAACATCCGCATAAATCGACGAGCTTGCTCGCGCAAAGCTTTCGTTTGCGCGTGCCGCTAACGGTCCATCCCGGGATCGGTTACGACATCATTGCCAATCATCCAATGTTCAACGGCGCCGCGCTCGGCCGGGCCGCGGGAATTGATTTTCGAATCTTCGGTGATGCCGTAGATAAACTAAACGGCGGCGTTACCCTCTCGGTCGGCTCGGCGATCATGGGGCCGCAGGTTTTTGAGAAGAGCCTCAGTTGCGTGAACAATCTCCGTTTGCAATCCAATCGCTCAATCGTCCGCGACCATAATATATATGTGGTGGACCTGCAGGACGGTGCGAACTGGGACTGGTCACACGGCGAACCGCCCAAAAACAACGCGGCGTACTATCTTCGCTTTTGCAAAAGCTACTCGCGCATGGGCGGCGCAATGCATTATTTGCAATGTGATAACACCGCATTTTTGCATAACCTGCTCCACGCTTTGAAACAGTAGTTGCGGCCCCGGCGTTGACAAGCACCCGCTCTCGACGTCATTTTATATCACCGGCATGATTGATCCTCTGACCATCGGCGGTGGCATTGTCCTTCTTCTCTGTGCATATCTTTATTTCATTGTCATGCGCCGATGGGTCGCCGAAGACTCAGCAAAATCGACACACGCAATACAGTCGCCAACGACCATCGACGTATCTCCGCTGTCAAAAAAACTCGAACAAGTGCGGAACAATCCCGTGGCGGCGGTACGCCACGACCCAAGAAGCAGGACATACCGGGAACGACTAATTGCCACCGCGAAAACACTTCTGGGAGAGCGATCATTTTTTGCCACGCGCAAAGGGGACCAGGAACATCCCGTCCTCTAAGGTTGGGTGTCAGTTTTCCGCTTACCAAAAGAGACGACGGTATATTGGGTCGATTTCTCTATTTTGAATCCATCGCTCAGCAGAGCTTTTTGCAACCCGGGCATGTGTGCGACGCCCCACGGCACCACGATATTATCGCTTTCGCCAAGGGCGTTGTGGATCTCCGAAAGCAAATTCGTGTTTCGTTTTTCGAGAATGTCTTTCCAGAAAGACCGCACCATCGCCTGGTCCTGGGATTTGCGAAGGATCGGTAATAAGGTCCCGGGCGTGGGGCCTTCGTTGTGTAATCTGGAAACAAGCTCTATAAATTCGATGGTCTCCGGCGAAAAATCATCGATGTCGACATCAGCGCGACGTTCATCACCACGGCTCGGATCAAACTCGACAACTTGTTCCTTTAAGCCGACCGCCGAAGCCAGTTTTTTGTAACGCAATTTATTACGCAAATGATGTTTCCGGTCAGTGACCCCTTCCATCAGAACGATTGAATTGGTCGGGATTTCTTTCGAAATTTTTTCGTAAAACTCAGCATCGCCGACGTGCACTGTCGGCATCAGATAGATCGTCTTGCCGTCCGCGCGCCGGAGTTGCTCGGCTTTGACAGAGATCCCCGCGGGACGTAAAGCCATGAAGT
>JAICXV010000440.1 GCA_025934545.1 Verrucomicrobiia bacterium | reverse complement strand
GGAAATTCGCTGCTGGCCGCGCTCTTCGACAAGAAAGATGTGCTGCAGACGTTTAAGCTGAAGAGCAGTAAGAAAGACGGCAAAGCCGCCGCTTATCACTTTGTCGCCAAAGATAAAAAGGCGGAAGTGCAAAAGCTCGACATCATCGCCAACGAAACGCTCGTGCGCTGTCTCGGCTATCGCGGCAACGTCGGTCTGCTCGTCTCGGAAGAAGATGAAGAACCGCACGTCATTCAGGACGCCGCCGAAGGCGGAAAATACACCGTCCTTTTCGACCCACTCGACGGCTCCAGCAACATCAACGCAAACGTCAACATCGGCACAATTTTTTCAATTTTAGAGCGCGACATAAAACGCGACTCCAAAGACCTTCGCGCGCACGTCCTGCAACCCGGCACCAAACAAGTTGCCGCCGGCTACGTCCTTTACGGGAGCAGCACCGTCCTCGCTTTTTCCGCCGGCCATGGCGTCCACCTGTTCATGCTCGAGCCCAGTATTGGCGCCTTCATTCTCGCGCAAGAAAACGTCAAAATGCCTGAAGCTGGCAAAACCTACAGCACCAACGAAGCGAATGCGCGCCGTTATCCTGAAGGTATCCAAAAATATCTCGACTGGGTCAAAACCGACGAAGCCGGATACAGTTCCCGCTACATCGGCTCGCTCGTCGCCGACTTCCATCGCACGCTAATCCGCGGCGGCGTCTTCCTCTATCCCGAAACAACAAAGGCACCCCAAGGTAAACTGCGTTTGATGTACGAAGCCAATCCCCTCGCCTTCCTGGCCGAACAAGCTGGCGGCCTGGCCAGTACCGGCAAACAACGCATCCTCGACATCGAACCCCAACTCATGCACGAACGCACCCCGCTGATCATTGGCAGCAAAAAAGAGGTGCAGAAAGTATTGTCGTTCCTCTAAAACTGGAACAGCCCAAACGAATCATCGCTCAGCGCTGATGAATCTTCAAATCAACAATCCCATTGTCTGGCCGTACAATAACACGCGTGTACTTCATCGGCGCAGGGTCTTTCAACTTCAGCTTGTTGAAGCCTGTTGCGAATAATGGCTCGTAAGCATCTGGTTCAATCCGCACCAATTTTCCCGTTCCGATTTCCAGTGTGACCTTTGCGTCCCAATTCAAACTCTTACCAACTTGTTTCGGTGCACGCGGGCAATACCAAATGAAATCGTTCGTGGAATTTCTACTAAAGCGCAACACGCGTTCGCTTCGATTCAACTCAATCACCAACTGATTCGTGTTTGCGCCGCATCGAATCACCGCATTTGTTCCATTGTCGGTGACAGAGCTGACAGGACAATCAAACACCGGCTCACCTTCTACGCTGATAGTAGCGATAATCGGTTCGCCTCCGGCGTGGATGGCAAGCCGGTCCTTGGCAACTCCCGCCAATAAATCACCAGCTCGCCACGATTGCCGTGCATAACCTTCACCAACCGACTTAAAATAATACGACATTCGCGCGCCATCGACTTGATCCGGAACACTCGCGTCAAACCAACAATACGCATATCCACCCAACTCAAAGAGCAACTGCTCACCATGCGGCGTCGTCGCACGCGTTCTCTGAATCGACCCAAGCGTATGGTCCCAATTCGCCAAATGCTGATAAACCGGCCGCCGATATTCCCGGGCCATACACACCAATACTGGCGAGTAATAATCGAGCTGGCCGTAGTACGGTTCCAGCACCGTATCGTCATTATTGTGCGCGTAACCGGGAAAATGCTCACTGGCCACCGATGCGAGCGCGAGGTCCGCGTTCATTTGCTTTTCGAATTTCTTGAACAAATCGCGTCCGGTCACGTGGCGCAAAGCGTCCATGAAAAACATCCGGTAATGCATCGTCGACGCCCAAAATGTCGCACCTTCAACCTGCGCTCCGTCGTCCGCCAAACCCGTTGGCAAAAGATGTTCTTCGAACTTTTTCACCGTCGCATCCACCCATTTTTCCGCATCCGGCGTCTCGCCCAATAACGTCAACCCCACAACTCCAAACGAACTCCATTCGACAATCGCGTGATGCGTGTGAAAAGTCGGGCCCGAGATGGTCGCCGAGCTGAAATATTTTTGGAAATACGTCTTCCCAATTCGCTCCAACGTTCCCCGAATTTCCGCGCGTTCAGCATCAGTAAAACGGTCATAGGCCATGTCATATCCAATCGCAATTCCCTTGAGCAACCGAGACACGGCGTATCCTTTGCCGCTGTCGGGCTCGCCTTCCGCCTCATGTTGCCACGCGCGACAACTCGCCAGCGTCCACTGCCTGGCCGCCTCACCATATCGCTTCTCTCCCGTCAACGCGTAGGCAAACGACAAATGCTCTGAAATCGCGAGATCGCCCATGATCGCGAAAAAACGGTCGTAAAGATTTTCGTAGACTGGATCCGGCGCAATTGGCGCGATCCACTTGGCGCGTGGTGTTTTCGTTAAACACCACTCCGCCGATTCAACAATGTTCGTCCAAATCTTCGCATGCCCCGGTTCCGAACGCAGAGCACGCAGCCGCATCAATTCCTTGCTGTCGAAATACAGCCGCGGATGAACCACCAAATTCGTCTGCGCCGCCGCGCACATCGCGACGCCTGCAAACAAAGTGAAGAACCAGATTTTCAAGAAAGATCCAATTTGGGTTAATGCGGTCGCTCGTAGACAACCTTCCCGGCGACAATCGTCATGACAACTTTCGCGGTCGGAATGTCATTTGGATTAATGTCGAAAATGTTTTTATCGAGCATGACGAGGTCGGCGTATTTACCGTTCGAAATCGTTCCCTTCACCGTGTCCTGAAATTCCGCATAAGCCGAGCCCAGCGTGTAAGCGCGCACAGCTTCCTCCACCGAAATCTTCTGCTCCGGCACCCAACCGTTCGGATGTTTACCGTCCAGCGTCCGACGCGTCACCGCCGCGTAAATCGTCAACATTGGATCCAGCGGCGCGACTGTCCAATCCGTTCCGAACGCAAGAATCGCTTTGGAATCAAGCAACGAACGGAACGCATAAGTGCCTTTTGCGCGCTCCGGCCCAATTCTCGAATCGCACCAACGTCCGTCATCAATCGCATGATACGGCTGCATCGACGCAATCACATGTTCGGCGCCGAATCGCGGAATGTCACTCGCCCGCAAATGTTGCGCGTGCTCGATCCGTGAACGGCGATCGCGCACGCCGTTTTTCTCGGCGACTTTTTTATAGTGCTCGAGAATCTCGTAATTCGCGCGGTCACCGATCGCGTGCGTCAGCAGTTGCAACCCCGCCGCATCCGCGCCGATCATCCGCGTCAGCATGATCCCTTCCGGAAACATTTGTTCGCCGAGCAACCCGCTGTTCTTCGGATCATCCGAAAACGGTTCGAACATGTAAGCCGTCGACGAACCAAGACTGCCGTCCGCGAAACCTTTCAAGCCACCAATCCGCACCATCGGTGTGCCGAAGTTCGCGTGAATTCCTTTTTTGGCAAGTGATTCCCAACGCGCAATCGGCGTCATGCCATAAATGCGCACCTTCAACTCACCGCGGTCCGCCAGCGCCTGATACAACTCCGCGTCATCGCCGGCCGACATATCCTGCACACTCGTCACACCAAGCGACACTGCATAATCACTCGCCGCCTTGGCCGCCGCGGCGCGATC
>JAICXV010000158.1 GCA_025934545.1 Verrucomicrobiia bacterium | reverse complement strand
GCCTGACTTTCCGCGAAGCCGCGTTGCAAGGCCTCATCCCCGGTGTCACGAAAGCAAGTTGGTAATTATGATGGATCCTATTTCAGACATGTTGACGCGCATCCGCAATGCGAGCCGTGCGCTGTTGCCCGAATGCGAAATTCCGCACTCGAAGCTTAAAGAGAGCATCGCCCACATTTTGAAGAGCGAAGGCTATGTCGCCGACGTTTCGGTCGACGGCAAAACCGCCGCCAAAAAACTGAAGGTGAAGCTCAAGTATGCCGGCCGCAAGCCGGTCATCGAAGGCATCAAGCGCGTCAGCACGCCCGGCCTGCGCCGATTTGCTGGTGCAACCGACATTCCGCGCGTTCTCGGCGGACTTGGCACGACCATTCTCTCGACCTCCCAGGGCGTTATGACCGGGACGCAGGCGAAGAAGAAAAACGTCGGCGGCGAGATGATTTGCGTCGTCTGGTAATTAATTTTTTTAACGGTTTTAACATTTAAGAGTTTATGTCACGTATCGGAAAAATGCCTGTAGCGCTGCCACCGAAGGTCAAGGTGGAAGTCAAAGGCCAAAAAGTTTTTGTCGAAGGCCCGAAAGGCAAGCTCGACTTCCAATTGCCGCGCCGCACCAGCGCCAAAGTCGATGGCGGAAACGTCGTCGTCTCGCGCGATGGCGAAGATTCCGAAGCCAAGGCACTTCACGGCACCACGCGCTCGATCATCAACAACATGGTCAAGGGCGTCAGTGAAGGTTTCGTCAAGAAGCTGGAAATCCAGGGCGTCGGTTTCAAAGCCGCCGTTCAAGGCAAAGTCGTGAACATGGCCCTCGGTTACTCGCACCCGATTAATTACACTATTCCCGAGACCGTCTCCGTGAAGGTGGAAGAAAACACCAAGTTGACGATCGAAGGACCGAATAAGGAACTGGTCGGAAAAGTTGCTGCAGAATTGCGCGCCTACTATCCGCCGGAACCTTACAAAGGCAAAGGTGTTCGTTATACCGACGAACATGTCGTCCGCAAGGAAGGCAAGACCGTCCAATAATAATTTTTGGCTCACGGCAAATACCGTGGCCTGTTGAAAATGAGAACTGATAAAAAACAAAAATTACGGCAACTGCGCCACTGGCGTATTCGCAAAAAAGTTACCGGCACAAAAGATCGTCCGCGTATGGCCGTTCGTTTCACTAACGAACACATCTACGTGCAGTTCATCGATGACGAAGGTCGCGTGACCCTCGCCTCGGCCTGCACCACCGCCAAGAATGCGCCCGACCGCAAAAAGCTGGCCGCAAACGTGACCAGCGCCAAAAAAATCGGCGCGTCTGCCGCTGAAGCCGCCAAAAGCAAAGGCATCAGCAAAGTCGTTTTCGACCGGAGCGGCGCGCCTTTTCACGGCAAAGTCAAAGCCCTCGCCGACGCCGCGCGTGAAGCTGGATTGCAGTTCTAATATTGTCACTTTTTTAACCTTTTAACTCTTTTAACATGGCTGAAACGAACACAAATACAGGCGGCCCTCGCGGCCCTCGTGGACCTCGTGGTGGTGGCGGTGGAGGTCGTGGACCTCGTCGTCAACGTCCCGGTACCGGCGGCCCCGGCGCTCCCGGTGGAACTCCTGGCGAAGGCGGAGATGGCGGAGACAGCGGCGGTTCCGAACTGAGCGAAAAGGTTGTTTTCATCAACCGCTCGGCGAAAGTCGTCAAAGGCGGTCGTCGCTTCAGCTTCAGCGCCCTCGTTGTCGCCGGCGACAAACGCGGCCGTGTCGGCCTCGGTCTCGGCAAAGCCATGGAAGTCAGCGAAGCCATCCGCAAAGGTGGCGACATGGCCAAGCAAAACATGATGCCGGTCTCGATCAAAGACGCGACCATCCCGCACGAAATTTTCTCTCGTTACGGCGGCGCCAAGATTCTCTTGCGCCCTGCCTCGCCTGGAACGGGCATCATCGCCGGCAAAACTGTCCGTGCAGTGCTCGAATCCGTCGGCATCAAAGATATTTTGAGCAAATCACTCGGCTCCAATAATCCGTCCAACGTCGTCAAAGCGACCTTACACGGATTGCAACAACTCCGCTTACGCGAAGACATCTATCGCAATCGCGGTTTGGAAATGAAGAAGCCGAAAGCTCCAGTTG
This sequence comes from Verrucomicrobiia bacterium, assembly GCA_025934545.1. Taxonomy (GTDB): domain Bacteria; phylum Verrucomicrobiota; class Verrucomicrobiia; order Limisphaerales; family Palsa-1400; genus JAICXV01. Next base: position 3,959 of record JAICXV010000158.1, on the reverse strand, counting down.
CGGAAGCTCCCAAAGCCGAAACCGCTCCGATGGCGCGCAACATTGAACTTTAAACCTTAAACTTTAAACACTCGCAGTATGCGTTTACACAATTTAAGCCCTCGCCCCGGAGCCAAACACCGTCGCAAGCGCCTCGGTCAAGGTGAATCCAGCGGTCACGGAAAAACCAGCGGTCGCGGTGGCAAAGGCCAGACCGCCCGTTCCGGCAGCTCCATTCGTATCGGTTTCGAAGGTGGCCAGATGCCGCTCATTCGCCGTATGCCCAAGCGCGGTTTCAACAACGCCGCGTTTGCCACTCGCTACATCCCTGTCAATCTTAAGAGCCTCGACCAATTCGAAAACGGTGCAACCGTTGACGAAGCAGCGTTGCGCAAAGCAGGCGCGGCCAACGGCAGATTGACTTTGATCAAAATTCTTGGAACCGGCGAAGTGAAAAAGAAACTGACCGTGTCCGCGCATGCGTTTAGCGCGTCGGCCAAAGCGGCGATCGAAAAAGCCGGTGGCACATGCAATGTCATCACCAAGCCAAAAGCTGAATCTCAGAAAGCCGAAGCAACCAAATAACAATACGGCTAAATGCTCAAGAACATCATCAACACGCTTAGCAACTGCTTCAAAATTCCGGAGCTGAAGTCGCGTATTTTGTTCACGCTCTTCGTTCTGGCCATTTGCCGCGTTGCGTCGCTGATCCCCTGCCCCGGCACCAACTACCATCTGCTGGTTGATTTCTTTCAGCAAAAGGGCAATGCCCCCGGCAATGGTCTGCTCGGCATGTACAGTATGTTCACCGGTGGCGGCTTCGAACGTTGCGCGATTGGTTCGCTCGGCATCATGCCCTACATCAGCGCCACCATTATCATTCAGCTGCTCACCGCCGTCATTCCTCAACTTTCCAAACTGGCTCGTGAAGAGGGCGGTCGTGCTAAGCTGATTCAATACGGACGCGTTGGCACGTTGCTCCTCTGCCTCGGCCAGGGCTGGTTCATGGCATTAGGATGGGAACACGCTGGCGATTTCTTTAAAGGCATTCAAGGCAGCCTGCTGGCTCCGGGCACCAATCTTTGGCTATTCCGCATTGAGACGACAGTCATCCTTACCACGGGCACCATGCTGTTGATGCGGCTCGGCGAACAGATCACCGAACGCGGTATCGGCAATGGTATTTCGCTCATCATTACTATCGGTATTTTGGCGCGACTTCCTCAAGCCGTTGTCGGCGCGTGGGACATGTTCTTCCCGCCTCCGACGGCCACTGACAATCCGTTCAACTGGGGTCACGCGGTCGCATTGATTCTGCTCCTGTGTGCGGTTATCGCCGGTGTTATCGCCGTCACTCAGTCGCAACGCAAAATTCCCGTCCAATACGCCCAACGCGCGGTTGGTCGCAAAATTTATTCCGGCGGCAGCTCATTTATGCCGCTGCGTGTCAATTACGCGGGTGTCATGCCCGTCATCTTCGCTCAGGCGTTGTTGATGTTTCCGTCGATGATCTTCCGAAACATCGGGTCGCGCTTCAACCTGCCGTTCCTGAACCAAATCTCGCAGTCGCTCGACCGCGGTTCGTTCATTTACCTTTCGCTCTATGGTCTGTTGATTTTGTTCTTCTCCTATTTCTGGGTGGCGACACAGTTCAACGAAATCCAAATCGCCGATGATATGAAAAAAGGCGGCGGCTACATCCCGGGCGTCCGCCCCGGCCTGGCCACAAGCGATTTCCTGCACAAGACGATGAGCCGCATCACGCTCGCCGGCGCCATTTTCCTGACTGCAATTGCGGTCATTCCCATTTTGCTCCAGGAATGGATGCGTATTCCCGTATCGGTCGCGCAGTTTTTTGGCGGCACCAGCTTGCTCATTATGGTCGGTGTCATGCTCGACACCATGCGCCAGATGGAATCGCATCTGTTGATGCGCCATTACGACGGCTTCCTCAAGAAGGGTCGGATCAAGGGCAAATTTTAATGTCAGTTAGGGCGTTCGCTCGCGAGCGCCGCGCGTTCTGTGGCATCGAAGCAGATCATTATCAAAACAGAACGCGATTTGCAGGCGATGCGACCAGCTTGTGCGGTCGCCAGCATGGTGTTGGACGAAGTTGCGCAATTTATTCGTCCGGGCGTAACGACGAAAGAGATTGATGAATTTGCGGCGGACCGGATCAGGCAGCACGACGCGAAGAGCGCGTTTCTGAACTACCGGAAGTATCCGTGCAACATTTGCATCTCGGTGAATGACGAGGTCGTGCACGGACTGGCGACGAGTCGTCGCGTGAATTTTGGGGACATTATTAGTCTGGATGTCGGCGTTCGATATAACGGGTATATCGGGGACACGGCGAAGACCGTGGCTGTTGGCGGATGCAATTTGCACGCGCAACACCTGATGGATATTACGGAACGCGCATTGTATGTCGGGATCGAACAGGCGGTCGTCGGGAACCGGGTGGTAGACATATCGCGCGCGGTCCAGAACTATGTGGAGTCCAATGGGTTCAGCGTAGTTCGAGAATTTGTAGGACATGGCGTTGGCCGGTCGGTTCATGAAGAGCCGCAGGTGCCAAATTTTGTTGAAAACGACAAAAGTTCGCCTAAGTTACGACCCGGCATGACCATCGCCATTGAGCCGATGGTTAACGCAGGCGGGCCGGAGGTTCAGGTCCTCAAAGATGGCTGGACAGTTTGCACCAAAGATGGTCAACTCTCCGCCCATTTTGAACATACGGTTCTGATTACGGATTCAGAACCGGAAATTCTGACTTTGGTAAAGCAGAGTGCTGTTGGTTAAGACTTTGAAAAGGATCCGATGGCGCGAGAAGGTGCGATCAAAGTTGAAGGCAAGATAGTGGAAGTGTTACCGAACACGTTGTTCAGGGTCGAATTGGCCAATGGCCATCGCCTCCTGGCCCACGTGTCCGGTAAACGTCGTTTGAGTTTTGAAAAGATGGCGTTAGGCGATGTCGTGACAGTGCAGATGTCGCCTTACGATTTATCGCAAGGCTGTATCACCTTGCGTGATGAGTAATTTAAAATTTTGAATTTATGAAAGTGCGAGCGTCAGTCAAAAAATTGTGTGAAAACTGCAAAATCGTGAAACGCAAAGGCGTCATTCGCGTTATTTGCTCTAACGCCCGTCACAAACAACGACAAGGATAACGGCTCATAACGCCGTGTAACGCCTCATAACGGCTCATAACGCTTCATAACGCTTAAAAAATAAAAATAATTTATGGCTCGTATCATCGGAGTTGAAATCCCAGGCCACAAGCGAATCGACATCGCTCTGCGCTACATTTACGGCATCGGCCCCACCAACGCGGTCGCGATCCTCGAAAAAGCGAAGATCGAACCACATATCCGCGCCAAAGATTTGAACGAACAACAGCTCTCCCAGATCGTCCATGCGATCCAGGACGGCAAATATGTTATCGAAGGTGACCTCCGCCGCGAACTCGGTATGAACTTGAAACGCCTCCAGGGCATCAAGTGTTACCGCGGCATCCGCCACCTGCGCGGCCTGCCTGTGCGCGGCCAACGCACCTCGACCAATGCCCGTACCCGCAAAGGTCCGCGCAAGACCGTCGGTGTCCAACGCAATCCGAACGCCAAGACCGGCATCCATTAATCACTAGTCACTCATCACTAATCACTTTTTATATGGCCGACGAAAAGAAACCAGCCGCTCCGAAAAAAGAAAAGGCTCCCAAAGCAGCCGAAGGCGCCGCCGCCGCTCCCGCCGGCGATAAGCCCGCCGCAGCCGCGAAGCCGAAGAAAGAAAAAGCTGCGGCTGCACCCGCTGAAGGCGCTGCTGCACCCGCAGCCGGTGCCGAAAGTGGTGGCGCCCCCGCCGTTGTCGCCGCTCCCGCCGCGCCAACAGCCGCTGAGTTGCTTGGTGATGATCCTAACGCCAAGAAAATCATCAAAGCCAAAGGCGCGAAAAACATCGCCGTCGGCATCGCTAACATT
>JAICXV010000454.1 GCA_025934545.1 Verrucomicrobiia bacterium | reverse complement strand
GGCGCGTGCGATTGATGATGCGGAAACAGACCGACGGTTGGATTATTATTTGGATTTGGACGCGATGCTGATCCGGGAACCGAATCCGCTGCCGATGTTGCACTGAAGAAAAGTGGTCGGGACGGTGAGATTTGAACTCACGACCTCTTGCACCCCAAGCAAGCGCGCTACCAAGCTACGCTACGTCCCGACCAGATCGCGGAAAGCGAATAGGGATTGTAGGACACACGTCCATCGATTCAACCCTTTTTCCAGAGTAACGCAAAGATGCCAACACGCAAAGGGCACACAACGAACTCCGCAATGCGATAAGTTCTATTTTGCTCCCGCGTTCAACGCATCGATCTGCTTTTGAACCGAGTCTTTATCGGTGGCGAGGGGCTTGAGTAATTCGAGGTAATGCAGTTGCCGTTGAGTGTCGCCGGACTGACGCGCATTTCTGACAAGTTCACCAAGAATCTCCGAACCCATCAGTTCATCCGGTTTTTTTTCGGCGGCTTTCTGTTGCTGCCATTTTGCCCAGGCAAGTTCGAACAAGTTTCGCGCGCGCACCGGGTCCTTTTTGTTTTCACCGTAATATTTGCCGAGCTCGAGCAAGATTTCGTAACTGTCGGGATTTGCGCGCAGACCTTCGCGTAGAAACGGTTCCGCTTCATCGGCGTGTTTGGGATCGTGACGCAGCCAATAGGAAGCGGTGACGTACGCGTTTACTTTCTGCGGATCCAGTTCGGCGGACAATTTCAACCATGGCAGGATTTCGCGGGCCTGGCCGGGTTTGTCGAGGTGGGTGTGAATGGTCGGGAAAAAGTTGCGGCCGAGCTTCTCGATCCAATCGTCCGAACGTCCGAGATAGGACGATTCGTGGCCCAATTCGGCGTCACTTTCGCCCTGGCCATGCGCGGCATCGGCCATATCGACATCGGGCGCTTTATTCGTGTCGCCGCTTTTTGCGTCGAAAATTCCGGGATAAGCGCCGCTGTGAAAATAAGCATCGGCTTTGACAAAAAATTGTTGGGCGAATAACCGGCGGCTGTCGCCCATCATCGCAGCCAGGGCGCTTTGGTTTTCACTTTGGTTCCCGTGCATGGCCGCGAAACGCGGTTGCAGCCACGTGGCGAGGCTGAACGTGCTTACGAACCCAAGCGCGAGAATCAACTTGCTCATAACGTCAGTGCCTTCCGCCGAAATGCCAGGCATGCGAAACCCAAAAAGATCGCCGAATAAATCAGGCCATAAAGGACCGCCAATCCCCATGGTCCCCACGCGACGAGGCCGTGATCGTGAATGATCCAATCGCGCAAATCGTAGAACTCGAGGTGCGGAATAATGAAGTAGATAACTGAAGTGATGGTCGCCGAAACGCCATGCATGTTGGCCGCGAGTTTATGGAGATGGCCACCCAGCAACATAATTCCGAACACCACGATAAAACAAATCGTCGCATTGGATGAAACCGCGGTGAAGACCAATGACCCAAGCAAAACCATCGCAAGCACAATCCCAAGCAGAATCCACTGAAAGAAAACCGCCTGGAAATATGTGGCGATAGGCCAGAAGTGTTCCCGCGCGCCGGTGATGACTCCGAAGAATGCGTAAAAAACAATCAGCGCCAACGCGCACGCGATCCAACAACCGACGAATTTACCGACGATGAGCTGGTTGCGGCTGACCGGTTTTGCCAACAAAGGAAAAATCGTGCGACTTTCGCGCTCAGCCGGAATCTGCCGCGCGGCGGTGGTGATCGCGATGACGAGGCTGGAAATCCAGATTAACAACAAACAGACCTCTTTGAGATACCTAACAATTTTATCGTCATGGAAAATGTTAACCGAACCCATGACCAACGTGATCAACGCCGTTAGGACGAAAAGCACATAAAAATCTTTGCGCCGATACATTTCCTTCAGGACGACAGTGGCGATGGCGAAGATGTTGTTCATTCTTCCTGGTATCCGACAATTTTCAAAAAGACACGTTCGAGATTCATCTGGTGCTTCGCCGTAATTTCCGCGACGGTTCCCTCCGTTTTCAGTTCGCCCTGGCACAGAATGGCGACGCGGTCACAAACCGTTTCGACTTCACCGAGTTCATGCGACGAAAAGAAAACTGTTTTACCACGTTCCTTAAGTCGTTGAATAATTTCGCGCACCTTCATGCGTCCCAATGGATCAAGGCCGCTCGTCGGTTCGTCGAGAATGAGCAGGTCGGGATCATTGATCAGCGCCTGGGCCAGGCCGGCGCGTTGTTGCATTCCTTTGGAATAAGTTTTGATCAAACGCTTCCGGGCGTGATCCAGTTCGACCAGCTTGAGCACTTCGTCGATGCGTATCTCTCGTTCCCGTTCTGGAATGTTAAAAATTTTCGCGTAAAACCGCAGTAGTTCCTCGGCGTTAAGAAATTTATAATAATACGTTAGCTCCGGCAGATAACCGATTCGCTGGCGAGCGATCGGTTGTTGGACATCGACGCCGAATATCGAAGCACTGCCGCTGGTCGGGTTAACGAACCCGAGCAGGACATTCATCGTCGTCGTTTTGCCGGCGCCGTTGGGTCCGAGAAAACCGAAGACTTCACCGGCCGCGACCTGGAGGCTGAGTCCATTGACCGCAACCTTGGTGCGCTGGCCGAGTTCGCGCGATGGATATTCGACGCGCAAGTCCTTGATTTCAACAACCGCCTTCACGGGGCAAGAATATAAGTAGATAGGGGAAAAATGGAAGTGAAAGTGCGGGCTTTTGGCTCGACCGCCATGTCCAACGTGGACTACATTTTTTGGCGTGGAAAAAAATTCGGCCATAACACTCGCCAACTTCGGCTCAACTTCCAAAAGTTTTAATTAAATGCAGCGAGACTCCCGGATTTATGTGGCGGGACACCGGGGCTTGGTCGGCAGCGCGATTTGGCGCGAGCTCGAACGCGAAGGCTTCAAAAACCTCATCGGCAAAACGCGCAAAGAACTAGATCTGATGGACAGCGGCGCCGTCGCCAAATTTTATGCCGACGTCCAACCTGAATACGTTTTCATCGCGGCGGCTCGTGTCGGTGGAATTTTGGCGAACAACGATTTGCCCGCGCAGTTCATTTACGAAAACCTGCAAATCCAGAATAATCTGATTCACGGCGCTTACACCGCGGGCGTCAGGAAACTGCTTTTCCTCGGGAGTTCGTGCATTTACCCAAAATTCGCGCCCATCCCGACCAAAGAAGAAGATCTGCTTAGCGGTCATCTCGAACCGACCAACGAACCCTACGCCATCGCCAAGATTGCCGGCATCAAAATGTGCCAGTCCTATCGCCGGCAGTATCATTGCCAATTTATCAGCGCGATGCCGACCAATCTGTATGGGCCCAACGACAATTATAATTTGGAGACGTCGCACGTTTTGCCCGCCCTCATCCGAAAATTTCACGAAGCGAAAGTTTCCAATTCACCGACCGTTACCTGCTGGGGCACCGGTGCGCCGAAACGTGAGTTTTTGTATTCCGACGACGTCGGGTCCGCTTGCGTCTTCTTGATGCAGAATTACGAGTCTGACCAATTTATCAACGTTGGCTCCGGCAAAGAAATCGCCGTCAAAGATCTGGCGCAGCTCATCAAAG
>JAICXV010000188.1 GCA_025934545.1 Verrucomicrobiia bacterium | reverse complement strand
GCCGCCGACGTGAGGAGGCGGATTGACGAAAGTCCGCCTCCTCACCTCGGCCGCGACGAATTTTGCACTTCTTAATTGGCATTACTTACTGCTTAATTCGGACAAATGGAAGGACGAGTAAAAATCGCGCTGGTCGGTGCCGGCATGTTTGGCGGCGACGTCCACATGCGCGCTTACGCCGACCTGCAACGTTTTGGCATCGGCGCACAACTGGCGCGGGTCGGGCTCGACAAATGGACGCGCGACCTTGCACCGATTGAATTTGAACTGGTGGCCATCGCGACCAAATCCGAAACCTCCGCGCAACGGGCGCAAAAGAGTTACAAGGAATTAACCGGCAAAGCGCCCAAAACGTATTTCGGCAAAACGCCGTGGCTCGACATTTTGAAAGATGTCAAAGACCTCGATGTCATGGCGGTGGCCACGCCGGATAATCTTCACACTGAAGTCATCCTTGCTGCGCTGAAAAACGGCACGCACGTCATCACCGAAAAACCGATGTGCCTGAACATCCACGAAGCCGACCAGATCGTGGAGCTCGCGAAAAAGAAAAACCTGATCGTGTCGGTCGACATGCACAAACGTTACGACCCGGACCATCTGCGCATTCGCGACGACATCAAAAATCGCATCGGCGCGCCGCTCTATGGAACGGCGTATCTCGAGGAACCGCTCGAGGTTTCGACGAGCACTTTCAAATGGGCGGAGCAAAGCGATCCGTTCAGTTACGTCGGCCCGCACTGGGTCGATTTGATCTGGCATTATTATAAGAGCAAACCACTTTCGCTCACGGCCGTCGGCCAAAAGCGCCGATTGATTCGCAATAACATCAACGCCTATGACGCCGTGCAGGTGCGGGTCGATTTCGACAACGGCATGAGCATCAATTTCCACAACAACTGGATTACGCCGCCGGATTTCGAAGGGCCGGTCAATCAAGGTCACGAAATTGTCGGGGCCGATGGCAAGGTCGAGAGCGACCAACAATATCGCGGGTTTCGTTGGTGGAACAAAGGCGGCGGCAGTCGCACGTCGAACAATCATTTCACTCGCGACATCGCGCGACCGGACGGTTCCAAGGCTTACATCGGCTACGGCGTCGATAGTTTGACGGTTGGGATGGCGGCGGTGTGTCGCCGGAAATTTTCGCGCGAAAAACGTGAGCAGTTGGCCGACATTTATCCGACCGCCGAAGATGGGCGCATCGTTGTCGCCATCGTTCACGCCGCCGGCATCGTGCGCGATTTGAATTTCAAATACATGCAGGAGGGCAGGGGCGCACCGGTGACGGCGCGTTTCGATAAAGACGGCATCGCGATTGTGGATCCGTTGGGGAAGATTGAGCGGATTTACGCGAAGCCGCTTTGATGGTTTTAGGCGTGCTTGATTGGCTGCACTGCGTCGAGTAGGATGCACCGTATGACAGGCGATATTCGTCAACTGCTGCAAGCGGGGCCATTTGAGCCTTTCTCGATTGTTACAAGCAGTGGGGTACGGTATCGCGTGCCCAGCCCGGATCACGCCAGCACCAATCCGCGCGGCAGCAGGGTGGTCGTTTGGTTCGATGACGATAGCAGCGTCACTTTGTCCGCACTCCACATTGCCGCGATCGAGAAACAAGGCCCGAAAAAAGCCAAACGTTCGTAAATTGTTGGCTTCTCATTTTCACTACGAAAGAGGGCGGAGTTTTGGAATGAGCAACATTGGTCATTTAACGACCCGACGAACGGTATTTTTGGTTGTGCTGACCGCCTTCGTGAGCCTTTTCATTTCCGGTTGTAGCGGCACGGCTGAGGTTACGGATCCAAAGGAACTCAAAACGCTTTATAAAGAGGAATTTGGCCTCGCCCCGGCGGAGGGCGTAAAAGTCTTAGGATTCAAATTCGTGGGCGTTGGAGACTCAGAGGTCCGGTTCTATCGTTTTGAAGCCACTCCAGAAGTAGTCGATTCACTTGTGTCGAAGGGATTTGTTCCGTGTTCAAAAATATCTTTTAGTGTGCAAACAGAAATTAAGGATGCCAGCCCTGCCTGGTGGCGACCGGCAGACGATAAGCTGACATCCTTTTACTACGCGGAAAATTGGGATAAGCACGGCACGAGCGGTTCAAGTCATGCCTGGCTCGGTGTTAATTCTGCAAAGACTATGGTCTACGTTTTTGTGGGAATCTCGTTTTGATTATGCGAGCCTCGGTCGCGTAATAATTCCACCTGGTATCGCAAATGAAACGAAGACGCATCATCGCTACCGCACTGCTGGTCGTTTTAGGACTTATAGTTGTCGGCGCGTTGCTCATTCCGCGAAAGGTTGAACGCTTCTTTTATCCGCTGGCACCGCCGATGCCTGCAGTTGTTTCGAAGCCAACGACCCAGATTCTTTCCAAGCTTGAGGCGGAAATGAAAACTAAGGCTCCAAAGGTTTTGGACCAGTTGCAGAAAGGGCTTTCAGACGAAGAGATCACGGCGCTGGAGCATCAGGCTGGGATTAAATTGCCGCCTGAATTTCGGGCGCTCTACCGTTGGCGCAACGGCTCTCAATCTCGTGATCCTTTAACCGCCGGCCCAATTCCGATGAATCGTTTCGTGCCGCTTGGCGAAGCGCTTGGGTTGCCAGCGATGATGAGCAATCAGTTGGCGCAATCGACCGCCGTTCAACAAGCTGCCTTCAGTGTATTTGCAGGCCACCGAAAATCCTGGATCACCGTTTTTGACGATGGGGCGGGCGACGGGTATTTCTTTGATCCGAAGCGAAAGCCGCAAGAAGGGGCTGTGTTCTTCTCCTTCGCCGAAGATGGAAGCTACATATTTTTCCCATCACTTAACAATCTCCTGGTGGCATCTCTCAAGTGTTACCAGACCGGCGTGTTTTCGTGGACGAATGGACCTTCAGGGCCGTATCTCAACGAGGACCCATATAAAAGCGAGACAATTTGGCAGGAGTTTGGGGCGGCCAGCGAACATTAGCGGATATCTCATTTTTCTCTCTTTCTCACCTCCGTTGAGCATGAAAAAATGTAAGTTTTTCTTACCCTCCGGTGTTTGAGAAGGTGAGAAAGGTGAGAAAATCTTCTGCCGTTAACCAACCAATAAACTGGTTGCCTCGGATGATATGGCGGTAGCCATATTTGAAGTAGCCGTGGGTTTCAACCCACGGGATAACGTTTTTATAAACGCGTTGTGTCGCGCAGCGACATGTGACCCAGTGCAAGATTGTCGTACCATCTACCGGTTGCAACGTCGCTGACGCGACGTATGGGTGTGGCTTGCTCCGATCCGTGGGATAAATCCCACGGCTACCTTCAACAATCGCTAACGCGATTGGCTACAACCACTTGTTCGCATTTTAAAATTATGCGACTCGCGATCGCACAATAAACTGCCGATGCGATGTCTGACCTGACCAAACGGTAGCCGCTGTAAACTTGCAATTCGTTGTCCCTCGACTCATCGTAAATTCTTTATGTCGGCGCGGGTCCTTATACTGACACTTCTTCTGCCGCTTTGCGCGCGCGCGGTTGCTCCCGAGTCTGGTCCGGAAGCTTTACGCAATCTTCTAAAAATGCCGACGATGACCGTCAGCATTGGCTGGAATGTTGATGCCAAACGCGGTGTCGTTTACGGCGGTGAAGTCCTGCAAGTTCCCGATAAAATTGCGCGCTTGCGAAAGCAACTCAATGAGTCGCCAACTTCATCGGATGCAGAACGCTACATGGAACTGGCCGATTATTATGGCGATCTCAAGGACACCAACAATGCCACCACGTGTGCGGAAAAGGCCGTCGACTTGTTCCGCAAACAACTTGAATCTCGCCCGGACGATGGCCATTTGATGTCCAAGTTCGGCTTCGCTGTGGCGATGGCGCACGGCACGGAAGAGGCCGAACCGATCCTGCGCAAGGCGGTCACGCTCTCGCCCAAGGATGAAGAGTGCTGGGAAAATCTGGGAACAGTACTGTCAGCGCGTTCCACGTCGATGTTAACTTTCGGTGAACAGCAGACTGCAAATGCTCCTGCGGAAAAATTGCTGCGCGAGAAGGTCGAGAACGTGCTCAAGCCGCCAACAGATCAATTGGCGAAGGCGCAGAAGCTTTACGACGAAGCGCTCGACTGCTTCAACCGCGCGGTTCAGCTCGCTCCGTCGAACGCGGTTGCATATTCCCGGCGTGGTTCGTTTAAGTTCGCGCACGATTACATTGAATCGGCAGTCGGGGCGATGCGCCATCCGAAGGAGGATGCTCACACATCGGTTAGTGCGATGACGCTGGACTCTTCGCTGAGTGATTTCGACAAAGCTGTGTCATTGAGCCCGGACGATCCGCTTCTTGTCGGCCAATCGATGTTCGTTGAATTCATGTCCGCGATGACAAAGGCGGAACAGCGCGCAGGGAAGTCGCCGCTGGAATTGATGCCGGCTAAGAATGCGAACTCGCTTCGGGCGAAATTGGCCGTGTTGGAAAAAATCGGTAAAACCGGCAACGCGAAAAAAGCCGCGGAGGCGCTCGAAATAGTTGCGGTATGGCGCTCCTCACTATTTGGCGAACGGGAGGTTGGCGACCGGGAAGTCGTCACATCCGCGCGGCGCGCGATCGAATTGGACCCGTCGCGCGAGGCCGCGTGGCAATTATTGATGCTTGGCTTGGACCATGGCGGTAGTTACGAGGAGCTCATCAAGGTCAGTCAGGCGTATCTCAATAAAAACAAAACCGACGAAAGCCGCATGCTGTTGGCGAAGGCATATTTTGACGCGAAGCAATTCCAGAACGCCGAGGAGCAGGTCAATGCCATCCTTGAGAATAACCCCAATGATTTTAAAGCGAACGTTGCGTCGGCGGTGTTGATCTTGCACCGATCTCAAAAATTAAGTGAGATGGTCGTAGCCGAACGACGCCTGCGCACGGCCCTGGAAACGGTCAAGCGCGAGGCCAAGAGCCAGGAGGAGGCGCGCGAACCGATGATCGACGTGATGTTAACGCACGCGATTTACTGCGGTATGATCGGGCTGCCGGATGACGCTCTTCAACTTGTCGCTGCCGTGCTCGAGTACGACAAAGATAATGAGCGCGCGAAGCAAATTCGCGCCGCCATAAAAACTAACTGACACCGTCCAGCAGTTGGGAAATGGATTTCGTCTGGCGCGGCAAAACTAATTCCGGCGCAATCTCACTCAACGGTTCCAACACAAACCTGCGCAAATGCGCGCGAGGGTGGGGGAGCACAAGGTCGGGCGTGTTCGATGTGCGATTGCCGAATGCGATCAAATCCAAATCTAACGGCCGCGATTCGTTGAGGACTTTCTTCGGTTGACGACCGAATTCCTTTTCCAACGCTTGCACCTTTTTCAGGAGTGATTCGGGTGTTTCATCTGCACGCGGTTCGAAGCCGACAACGGCGTTAACGAAATTTGGCGAGCCGGGTGGGCAATCGACCGGCGCGGTTTCGTGGAGTGATGAGCGCAACAACGGTTTGTCGGAAAGTTCCTGCAGCCCATCCATCGCGCGCAAAACCGTGGCACGCGGGTCGCCCAGGTTCGATCCAATGGCTACGATCGCCAGTTCACTCATTGAAACAAGCTCGCCGCATTTTGCGATGACGGCAAAAACTGCGGCTTGAACCATTCGGCGTTGCCGTTGCGCCATTTTCCGAGCCGATACAATTGCCCGAACATAAACTGCGGCGCTGCGCCACCCTGGCCGCCGACGAGTTCTGCGCCGCGTCG
>JAICXV010000791.1 GCA_025934545.1 Verrucomicrobiia bacterium | reverse complement strand
TCGCTTGCGGTGTATTTTGGAAGGAAGTGGTGCTGCCGCCGCCGGTTGTCTGAGTAGCCATTTGTTGTCCTTAAAATCGAAAAAACTGGAATGTTTAAGAGTAGCTGCTTGAGCGATAGGATTGAACGCGGTTACTGCTTCACAGCGGCCCGCCCAAGTTGCGCGAGATCGTCCGCGTGCTCCCTGATCGTTTCGCCCGACAATTTGCCTGCGCCGAATGACACCTCTCCCGACCGTCCGTGTGCAATGACATGGATCGTCTCGAGCCCGTTCCGGCCTTCAACTGCGCGCGCCATCTGCCGCGGCGCGGCTTCATCATTGGAGAGCAGGATCGGTTCGACGTCAGCACGAATCCCGGCGAGTAGGGTAGCAAGGTCATCGACTCCCTGGTCAATGAACGCGATCTCGCGTTTGCTCGCAGTGGCGCGATGCTCCATTGAATTGGACCGAAGGGGGTCGAAATCGGCGACGACGCAATTGATCAAAGTGACCTTGTGGGATGCGGACATGAAAAGACCCTGCGATGAATTGGATTTGCTATTTGCGAAGTGAAAAACGTCTCGGGTGGATGACGGTGGTGTGAGCGCTGATGCGGCAGCCATTGTGAGATCACCCGACAACGGCCGGTTGGCGGGAGGCGATGGTCTGATCGGTTGGGGGCAGGATTCGTCTTCGGACCGATCAGCTGGCCCGGTAATGGAAATCGACACAACGCGACCCACTGGGCGCACTCCCGCAACTCCGTTGTCGGCGGTTTGGGAAAGCGCAATCGAAGCACTTGAACAATCCGCGCTCCGCGCGCGGACGAACGGCAAGCGTTATAGCCGCCGCCTGTGTGCTCCGGTTATTCCGAAAAGGACCCCGCCCGCCATTGCCCTGCCTGTTCAATTCGCGGACCGCTGTTGCGACCGCGTCGGTCATCGTTCGTTGACGGTGGGATCTGGAATTAAAGCTCTTGAACCGGAACAATCCGGGGTGGTGATGCGCTTTTTCCAAATCGTATTAACTCAATATTGACTCAAGGATGCCACAATATCCCCCGATCCGGCTATTTAAAGTAGTGAAAGGGTTAATGTCCACCATATTTGCGAACGCTCCCGTCAGTTCCGATTTTGGAACAAAATCTGCCGGTTAGTTGCGACTTCAAGGAAGGCGATCTGTTAAACCCTGCATTAAATCTTCCTATTTTCCAGTGCCACATTTGAGAGCTAAGCCGCAAAACTGCTAAACCAAGCAGGTGGCAAGTATCTGTTTATTTTGGCGTTAAACCGGTCTTGCACCAAGAAACGCGCAAACCCGATCGTTTTGACTCGCGCGGCCGCGATGCATATCGATGCATACCGTTGCAAGCGCAGCATAATCCAGAACGAAGCCAAATATAAACGGAGCACGCGGCTGTTCGGGCGCGTTGGCCGCCAATTTGCCCGTGTTCTCCAGGCCGAAGCCGCCGCAATATAGGCCGGCAAAAGAGCAAGAATCTTGCTCACAAAGAACTCGCCTTCGACCGCAAAGAGAGCGTTACTGATTCGACCGGAGCGC
>JAICXV010000090.1 GCA_025934545.1 Verrucomicrobiia bacterium | reverse complement strand
CAAGATGTCAAAGTTGAAAGCGGTCCTGCGACGGCGAATTTCACGGTTGAAATAAAGAAGTAGAGTGTCCGACAGTGTCCTCCATACGCGCTCCGGCGAAAGCCGGAGTGAAGGCAGCACGTCTCTGCGCGTGTTTGCCATTTTGACCGCAGTCATGACGTTTGTGGTGGTGTGGGTGGGCGGGCTGGTCACGAGCCACGGCGCAGGAATGGCTGTTCCCGATTGGCCGAATACTTACGGATATAACATGTTCTTCTTTCCGTTCCCCAAGTGGATCGGTGGAATTTTTTACGAACATAGCCATCGGATTATCGCGTCAGTTGTTGGGTTCCTCACGACCGTCCTGGCTTTCTGGTTGTTTGGATACAGATCACGAAAGTTGTTGCGCGGCATCGGCGCGTTTTTGTTCGTTGCCGGAGTTGTCCTGGTCGTCGTGCGGCCGGCGAATTTGAATGACGAGTTGGTGATGAGTGGCGTTGGGTTAGCGGGCGTCGTCGCGAGTTTTGTTTGGCCGCGTTGCGAGCCGGCACCAAAATGGCTACGGATCTTGGGCGTGATTGCGTTTATCGCGGTTGTAGGCCAAGGCGTGCTGGGTGGGCTTCGCGTTATACGAATGAAGGATGAATTGGGGATTTTTCACGCGACGCTCGCGCAATTGTTCTTCTGTCTGGTTTCATCGATTGCGTTGTTTCAAACGAACTTTTGGAAAAAGCTTCAGCCGCTGCAAACGTCCGGCCTGGTAAAGAATCTCTATCTTATCGCCAGTGCGCTGATTCTTGGGCAGTTAATTCTCGGGGCGACAATGCGTCATCAACATGCAGGTTTGTCCATCCCGGACTTCCCGCTCGCTTACGGAAAACTTTGGCCGGCGACCGATGCTGATTCTGTTGCGCATTATAACCAGACTCGAACGGCGTCGGACGCATACGGCTTCATCACCGGCACACAAATTATTTTGCAAATGATTCATCGGATTGTTGCGCTCGCGATCGTGGTAACGGTGTTGACCTGTTTCATCCGAACGTTACGTCAGTTCGGTTGGAGCAATTTGCTAACGAAGTGGAGTTGCGGATGGTTTTTGTTGATTTGTTTCCAGGCGTTTCTCGGCGCAGCGACGATCTGGACGGGGAAGTCGGCTGACGTTGCCACGGCGCATGTTGCGTGCGGCGCGCTGAGCTTGCTTTCCGGCGTGCTGTTAACGATAGTTGCGTTTCGAATTCTGGCGACGAACGCGGGGCGTCAAACCCGCGCTGTTCCGATGGAAAATACATTCGCAATTTCACATTCGACGACCTGAAATGAAAGTAACGGCAACAACGATTGCATCTGCGCCGGCGATTTCTGCGGAAACCCGCCTGCGGTCTATTGTGACTGACAAGTCGGCGTTCGCGATCCTCAGCGATCTTTTCAAAGCGCGGCTGACGTTTCTTGTCCTTCTGACAACTCTGGTCGGTTTTTACGTCGGATCGCGCGGATCGATCAATTATTTGCTGATGATTCATGCCATTCTGGGAACGGCGATGGTTGCGGCCGGAGCGGCGGCGCTCAATCAATTGCTCGAACGGGAATTGGACGCGAAGATGAAACGAACGGCGTCGCGACCGATTCCGAGCGGACACATGAGTGCCGACACTGCGTTAATTATTGGAGCCGCGTGTTCGTCCGCCGGCCTTATTTATTTGGCCTACGCGGTAAATCTTATTACCGCGGTTCTCGGAGCGTCCACACTTTGCAGTTACCTTTTTGTCTATACGCCACTGAAGCGATTAACCTCGCTGAATACAGCGATTGGAGCGATTCCTGGCGCCCTACCTCCTTTGATGGGATGGACGGCGGCGCGCGGGGAAATTACAAGTGACGGCTGGGCGCTTTTTGCGATTTTGTTTTTCTGGCAGCTTCCACACTTTTTAGCCATCGCGTGGATTTATCGGGAAGAGTACGCGCGCGCTGGGTTCATGATGTTGCCTGTTCTGGATCCGACGGGTGAACGCACTGGCCGACAGGCTTTCAGTCATACCCTTGGTTTGTTGCCGATTAGTCTTTGTCCGTTTGTTTTCAAATTGGTCGGCCCGCTCTATCTCGGCGGCGCGCTGATTCTCGGCGCTGGTTTTCTGTGGTGCGCATTTCGTTTTTCGCGCGAATTGTCTGTCGCGCGGGCGCGCGCACTGTTTTACGCGTCTATCCTCTACTTACCATTATTACTGGGATTAATGGTTTTGGATAAAATTCGCGTTTAAATAAGAAAAATTCATTGCAAGACGAAAAACGTTGCCCATAAATTGACGCCGTTGCGCCAAATGACAGTCGGCGAATTCGAACCAAGAACTAATTAACATGGACTCTGCACATTCTGCACACAGTCATACGCACGCGCATGACCATGACCACGATCACGATCATGGCCACGACGAGCACCACGAGTTGGGCTTTTGGCAAAAGTACATTTTCTCGACCGACCACAAAGTCATCGGCGTGCAATACGGCATCACCGCCCTGCTCTTTCTATTCTTCGGCTTCGTCCTGATGATGATGATGCGCTGGCAATTGGCGTATCCCGGTCATGCGATGCCTATTGTCGGCAAGTTTCTTTATAAAATTCTCGGCCCGTCGATGGTCGGCGTGGAACCCGATCAAATGGTCAATGGCGTTATGGTTGCTAAGGGCAATCCGGGTGTGATGATGCCCGACCTCTACAATTCGTTCGGCGCGATGCACGGAACGATCATGGTGTTTTTGGCGATTGTGCCTTTGGCGTTCGGCGCTTTCGGCAACTTCGTTACCCCGCTGCAAATCGGTGCGCCGGATATGACTTTCCCGCGCGTCAACATGGTCAGTTACCAGTTTTATTTCTGGGGCGGTGTCATCATGCTGGCCAGTTTCTTTATTCCCGGCGGCGCAGCCAAGTCGGGATGGACGTCGTATTCGCCCTTGGCGACGGTGGCCGATGCGCATGTTCCGAACGGACAAACGTTCTGGATCATCGGCATGGTGTTCTTGATTACGTCGTCCCTGCTCGGCGCGGTGAATTTTATTACGACGATTATTCAACTTCGCGCAAAAGGTCTTAGCTGGATGCGTCTGCCGTTTTTCGTTTGGGCGCAGTTTGTGACAGCGTTCCTGTTGTTGCTCGCGTTCCCGCCGCTTGAAGCCGCGGGCGTGTTGCAATTGATGGACAATCTTCTCGGCACAAGCTTCTTCCTTCCGACGGGTCTGGTGGTCGCAGGCCAGGCGTCGGTCGTCAGCGGCGGTGGCAGTCCGTTGTTGTGGCAGCACCTGTTTTGGTTCCTCGGCCATCCCGAAGTGTACGTTTTGATTTTGCCGGCGATGGGCATTGTCACGGAAATCATCGCCAACAATACGCGCAAGCCGATTTGGGGTTATCGCTCGATGGTCTATGCAGCGATGGTGATCGGATTTCTGTCATTTATCGTTTGGGCGCACCACATGTATCTCACCGGAATGGGCACGCGTATCGCGACATTTTTCCAAACGACGACGATGATGATCTCGATTCCGTCCGTCATTATTTTGACGGCGTTATTCATTTCGTTGTGGGGCGGTTCAATACGATTTAACACGCCGATGCTTTTTGCGTTAGCGTTCCTGCCGATGTTCGGTATCGGAGGACTGACCGGTTTGCCGCTCGGATTCAATGCGAGCGATATTCATCTGCACGATACGTATTACGTGATTGCGCACTTCCACTACATCGTCGCGCCCGGAACGATCTTCGGACTTTTTGCGGGGATATATTATTGGTATCCAAAAATAACGGGGCGATTCATGAGTGAAACGTGGGGCAAAGTCCATTTCACGCTCTCTTTCATTTTCATGAATCTTCTGTTCATGCCGATGTTTATTCAGGGCATGGAAGGAATGTCGCGCCGTATGTATGACGGCGGAACGTTTTATCTCGGCACGGATCAAGTCCATGGCTTGAGCAATTGGGTGATTGGACTGAACAGGAATATTTCAATGGCGGCGTGGGCGTTGGGCCTGGCGCAGATTCCGTTTATCGTGAATTTCTTCTATAGCATCAATAACGGCAAAAAAATCACGAACGATAATCCGTGGGGCGCGACGACCTTGGAATGGCAGACGCCGACTCCGCCGCCACACGGCAATTTTGAAAAGCCGATCGAAGTTTTCCGTGGCCCTTACGAATACAGCGTGCCCGGCCACGTGACCGATTACACAACTCAAAACGAGCCCGATAAACATTCACATGGAAATCCCGTACGCAGTTAAGCCACGGCCGGATACCGGTCTATATAACGCCAAGGTCGGCATCTGGCTGTTCCTGGCATCGGAAGTGATGCTCTTCGGAGCTCTCTTCTCATCGTATATTTTGCTGCGCGTCGGCGCGCCAGCCGGCACCTGGCCGCACCACTGGCTCAATGTCATTCTCGGCATGATCAATACCATCGTGCTGATTGCATCGTCGGTAACGGTCGTGCTTTCGTGGGCGTCATTGAAGATGGGGCAGTTTGGACGATATCGCGTTTTTCAAGCGATCACGCTTTTGTGCGCGCTCACGTTCATGCTCATCAAGTCGTTTGAGTATCGCGACAAATTCAATCACTACGAATTTCAACTGAAGGATGGCTCGGTCGTCGACGGCCACGTGGACTGGGAAAAGACAACGGCCAAAGTGCCAAAGTGGATTCCGTTCAAACTGTCGGGTGAAGGCAAAATCGTGGTCGAACACGCGAATGTTATTTCAAAGTATCCGACCACGGCTGAAAACCATGCGCAGTTGATGGAAGGCCCTGCCCCGCTCTCGAAAGAAGCGAAGGAAGCCGAAGAACGTCCGGAGAAAGAAATTGAAGTATCGCAGGTCAAAGCGTTCAGCAATTACGGTCCGTGGCATAATACGTATACTGCGATTTATTTCACATTGACGGGCCTGCACGCGTTGCACGTTGTCGGTGGCGCGATCGTGATCTTTATGATTTGGGGACCGTTAGCCGGTGTTTACCGAAAAGATCCGGTTCGTTATACCAACCGCGTCGAAGTGTCCGGTTTGTTCTGGCATCTCGTTGACCTGGTTTGGATCTTTCTGTTCCCAGTGCTTTATCTTTTGTAATCGACCATGAGCAACTCTATGCAACACGCTGAACATTCTGTCGCACACGACGATCACGATCATTCCGCGGAAGAGGTCCGTAAACACGTTAATCGCTATCTGCTTATCGGTCTCGCGCTAATGATCGGCACCGGCCTGACGGTCTGGGCAGCGTTCATCGACTTCGGCAAATTCCTGCCCGGTGGAGAAAGCGTAAACTGGAACGTGATCGTCGCATTGATCATTGCTTGCGCGAAGGGTTTTCTGGTTGTCGGATTTTTCATGCACCTGATTTCTGAGAAGAAAATGATTTATTCGGTGCTGGCCTTTACGGTGTTTTTCTTCGCCGCGTTAATGTATCTGACCATTTGGTCGATGGAACACAGCAACATCGTTCATCTGCAACAATAATGTCGTTAAAAGCCTTTCATATTGTTTTTGTCGCTATTTCGACGCTGCTGGCGTTTTTTTTCGCCGGCTGGCTGTTGAATAATTATCTCGCGACGAAAGCAGTCGTGGCCTTGATCGGGGCGATCGCCTCGGCAGCGGCCGGCGTGGGGTTGATTTGGTACGGCAAAATCGTGCTGCGCAAATTGAAACACATCAGCTATCTATGATGTCCCTGCTCAAATCAGTTTTGACACTTCTTGTGACGATGGCGGCTCCGTCGCTGTTTGCGTGTGCGGCGTGCACCGGCGGCAAAACTGATTCAGCGATGGCCCAAGGGATGAATGCCGGAATTTTTTCACTACTGGGGGTGATCGTGTTTGTCCTCATCGGCACGGCAAGTTTCGCATTTTACCTGGTTCGCCGCGCTGCGCGGACGCCGCAAGCGCAAGACGCCGGCCCTGAACCGGTCGCTCAACCTACGATTTAATCAATGAACAAATCCACTTCGAATCCTAATGCCGGTTTCAACCGCTGGGCGTTGTATTCAATCGCGTTCGCGATCTATTTTGCCGCTGGAATTGCTTACAATTGGTACGCGGGCGAGCACGCCAATCCGATTTTACAAATCATCTTCCTTCCAACCACTGCGATCTATGCCATCAACCCGATGCATGCGGCGCGGAATGATTCGATGCAAGGCGGCGGCGTCGATAAGTTGAATTGGATGATCCATGGTTTGATGGCTCTGCTCTTTGTCGGCTGGGTTGGTTATTTTGGTTATGTCCTGTTTCGCTTTCGCCGGCCCGTAAATCCAGTGGCCGACTACACCGGCGTGAAGAGCCACATTTCGACTTATATTGAAGGCCTTGTCGCCCTCGTTGAAGGCGTTTTGCTTATTGGATTCGCCATTCCACTTTGGGCACACGCGGTGCAGGAATTTCCGGCAGAAAAGGATTCCACGGTCGTCCACGTCATCGGTCAGCAGTTTTTATGGAACGTCTGGTATCCCGGCCCGGATGGTTTTGGCACGCTCGATCCGAACTCCGGCAACGTCGCACTCGATGCGAAAGATCCCAAGTCGAAAGGCAATTTCATCATGAAGAACGAGCTGGTGGTTCCGGTAGGTAAACCAGTTATCGTTCATCTCAGCTCGCGTGATGTTATTCATTGCTTCGCTTCGAAATCCCTGCGTGTGACCCAGGATGCCATTCCCGGATTGAATATCCCGGCCTGGTTCAAGCCCGCCATCGTCGGCAAATATTGGATCCAATGCGCCCAGCTTTGTGGCAGCGGTCACTACAGCATGCGCGGCATGATCAACGTTGTTTCAGAAGAGGACTATCAGAAATACCTCGCCGAAAACAGCAAGTCCGCGGTGCCGGCCGGCGGCTACGAGTGATCGTTAGCCGAATTTGATGACGACGCCCAGCAATAAAGTTCAAGTCCTGGTTTGGGGTGCGCTTGGGCTGGTCATCATCGCAATTCTCGGGGCGTTTGTCGTTTCACAACTCGGCACGAAACCTTTGCCGGTTTACGACAATGTTCCGCAATTCACCTTAACGAACCAGAACGGCCAAGCCGTTTCACTCGATTCTTTAAAAGGGAAAATCTGGCTTGCCGATGTCA
Source organism: Verrucomicrobiia bacterium (assembly GCA_025934545.1). Taxonomy (GTDB): domain Bacteria; phylum Verrucomicrobiota; class Verrucomicrobiia; order Limisphaerales; family Palsa-1400; genus JAICXV01. The sequence continues at coordinate 561 of JAICXV010000090.1, read as the reverse complement.
TCTTCACCCTTTGCCCGAGTCAATGCATACGACTCACTGCCCACATGAAAGAGCTTCAGCCAAAGCTCCCGCCGGACGTTAAAATTATATCGCTCACCACGGACCCGACTCACGACACACCCCCGGTATTGAAAAAATATTCGACCTCGTTTGCCCGTGGCGAAAACTGGCTCTTTCTCACCGGCGATAAACGTGTCATCAACGATGTTGCAGTTAAGGGCTTAAAGTTGGCCGTGCAGGAAACGCCTGAGGCCGAACGCGAAAATCCGAACGACCTCTTTATCCACAGCACGAAATTTGTCCTGGTCGATGGCAATGGACGCGTGCGCGGTTACTTTGATGGCGATAGTCCGGAATCGACGCCCGAAATTATTTCGGCGGTCAAGACACTGGAAAAAGAAAAGCCATGACGGTGCACGATCTTCCCGCCGTCAATGCGACGCTTAACGGCCTGAGCGCGATTTTCCTTTCCGTCGGTTACGTTCAAATCAAGCAGAAGAAAATTGAATCCCACCGCAATTACATGATCGCGGCATTCTGCACGTCCGTGCTGTTCCTGAT
>JAICXV010000556.1 GCA_025934545.1 Verrucomicrobiia bacterium | reverse complement strand
GCGGTGCCGGCCGTTTCCACGAATTTGTTTCTCGGTCCCGCGGGCATGAGCAGTTACCGGTGGGCTGTCAGTGGCCCCGCGACAATTGTCGGCGAGGCAACGAATCAAATGGTGCAAATCCGCGCCGGCGCGGGATGTGATACTAATTTCGTCGTGACTCTCAATGCGACGTTCAACACGTCCTCGGGCAGTTGCTCGCAGTCGGTTGCGGTGAGCGACACGGAAGCACCGGTGATCACTTCTCTGCCAATCGACGCAACTTATTCATGCCCGGATTTAGTTGCCAAGCCGAACGATCGACTGGTGAAGGCCATCGATAATTCCGGTGGCGAAGTCACGATCGGCCATCTTGCCGATGTCGTTAAACCCGGCCTTTGTCCGAATCAACTGACCATCGCGCGCACTTACACCGCGACGGACCGTTGCGGTAACGTGGGCCGCCGCACGCAAACAATCACCGTCAGCGATACGATGGCGCCGGTGTTTGCGCGCGTCCCAGCCGACCAGACGATCGCCGGCACAACGCCGCCGCCAATTGTCGCGCCAGACGCAGTGGATAATTGCGAGGGCGATCCAGTCATCAAGTTTACGGAGACCAGTGCGCATGGTAGAGCGGGCTCTGTTATCCTGAAGCGCACGTGGATCGCGACTGACGCTTGCGGCAATAGCAGCAGCGTGACTCAAGTGGTGACCATGACAGGCCAATCTTCGTCGGCGGTGAACGTGTCTCAATCAACAAAGACGACTGTGGCGAGCGCGCAACCTGCAACGCAACCAGCGACTGGTCATTAATCAGTGCGCGCTGGCGGTGTATTTTAAATCGTCCAAATAAATTTTCACGACTTGCCCGCCGATGCTGGAGTTGAACAACCCAAAGCGATCGAAAGTCGCGCCCTGCGTTTTAGCGCCTTTCCTCAATGGCAATGTCGTCGACTCGTCCCCTAAAGTGACGCGAATTGCGCCCAGTCCATTTTGTGCGGTTGGATCGTAAGACAACGACCATTTATAAGTTTTGCCGGGTTCAAGAACCGGGCCGGTTTTTTGTTGTTGCTTGGAGCCGTTAGACGTCGTCATCGACGGTTGAAAATAGTGGCCGACGCGCGTCGGGCCGCCGACGTGAATGCCGAGAAAATTTCCCGATTCCGCGGGCTCGCTCGTTTTGTTCGCGCCATTGAAAAAGCCGATGAACATGTCCGAGTCGGGCGCGCCCACTTTCAAAACAACGTTGCCGCTAGCCTCGATGTGATCGCCGAGGGTGAGCGGTCCGATGCGATCGGCGTAATATGCATACGGAGCGGTTCGCCAGAACGTGCCGCCAACTTCACCCGCCTTACCGCCGGCATTAGCGCTGTTTGTGAAACCGAAATCATGCGCACCGCCAACGAGCGTCGTTTTGTAAGAAGTTCGATTGCCGGAAGCGTCCCAATTCGGATCGTGACTTAAATCCTCCGCGCGACCATTGCATTTCAGATCGGCAAAATAAATCGCGGCGGAACGTCCGGCCTTCATCATGTTCATCAGGCCGAAGTGGTCGAACGTCGCGTTTTGTTTTTTGAATCCGTCGGGCAAATCGACGGTGAATTCGGTGGTGCTCGGGAAACGGCGATGCGCTTCTTGTTTGAAGTTTTCGGGCATGTCCGGTTTTTCAAGTTCGCCGGGCTTGTGCGCATCACTGTGGATCGTGAACTTGATTTGGCCACGGCCATTGGCGGCGGACGGGTCGTAATCGAGCGTCCATTTATAACGCGTGCCGTCGTTGTGGATTGGTGTCGGTCGAAACTTTCCCGGGACGAATGGCGTGATGAACGTCCCGCATGATTGGTTCTTGCCGGTGATCAATCGCAACGCCAGCCGGCCGCCCTTTGGTTCAAAATCAAAATCAAGACCAAGCGAGGAGACGGGTCGGCCTCCTGCGCCGGGTTGTTGCGCGCGAAAGAAACCGAAAAATACGCCCGCGCCGCTCGTCGTTTTCGTGACCGCGAACGTCCCGGAAGCGCTCAACTTATCTTCCAAGGTTTTGCCGCCGATATTCTCGGCGTAATACGCAGGGTCGGATGCTCTTGTGATGAGACCTCCGATTTCGCCGGGCACGGTGCTGGCATGAGATGTTGGACTATATCCGAAATCCTGCGTCACCGATTTTAACTCTTTCGGAACGATGTGATTATTGAGCCCTTCCCAATTTGGATCGTGATCGAAATTTTCGGTTTTGATTTGCGGTTCGGCGCCAGCTGCAATGCAAACGGCCAACCAAATCGAGACGAACCAGCCATTGCGCGTCCGCGTAGGCACGCGAAGTTTCCACGGCAGTAAAGTTTGGTGCATATACCCTGTTTGACGCGCGCCGCGGACGGGAAGTAACAGCCGGTTCGAAATCAAAAACGAAAAGCTACTGGATGAGAATATTGACGGAGCCCGGAGCACGGATTTTAGTCCGCTTCAACGCCGTTACTGAGTTGGCTTGAAGAATTTCATCCCGCGCTTTATTTCAAACTCAAGATGAAGCGGACTGAAGTCCGTGGTCCGAAAACGCGGGTTTATTTTTTAGCAACCAACTGCTCGCAGGTTGCATTGAAAAATTTCGCACACTTCGCGAGGTCAGGAAGATTGTTTTCCCACTTGTATTCGTACTCGATGCAAAATGCGCCTTTGAAATTCTGGCGCTGCAACTCCTCCATCATCGCTTTGCAATTCCCGACACCTGTGCCCCACGGCACATCATGCGCACTGCGCTTCTTTTCCGTCAGATCTTTGAAGTGCAGACAAAAAATATGGCCCTGCAATTGTTGCAGGCACTTCACGGGATCGAGGCCCGAACGTTGCCAATGGCCGGTGTCGGCGCACGCACCCATCAACGGGCTGCGGCCTTTGATAGCGTCCAGGACCGATTGCGGGTTCCAATAATGCGACGGCTTGGGATGGTCGTGGATGGCGACCTTGATGTTGTATTCCTTGCAAAGCTTTTCGACCGT
>JAICXV010000439.1 GCA_025934545.1 Verrucomicrobiia bacterium | reverse complement strand
CTTGTAGGACGCCTGGTCCGGCTGGTCGCGCCCGAGACTAAGCTTCTTTAAGCGATCGAGCACCTGTTTCGCCTGGGTATAGGGGAGCAACACCTCGCCATCTTCACCCAACTTCGAGACCAGATCATCCGCGACTCTGTTATGAACAATATCTCCGCGCGTCGTGAAAATCGTGTCCAACAACAAATGGTGCCCCTCCTCAAACGTCATTGAACGCAGATGCCCGTCATCGTGGTCAACCGACTCAATCGCGTGTTCAAATACTTGAATCTTGTACTCTTCGACCCATTTCGCATGCTGCTTGTCCCATCGCGGTTTGGCCCCGTTCGTCAGCACAAACACACACGGCGAATACGTCAGCAACCCCAACGCGTACTCGACCGTATCATTGTTCGTTCCGACAATGCCGATACGTTTGTCCTGCACGCGAAACCCATCGCAGTCCTTGCAAAAAAACATGCTATGCCCGAGACACGCGTCCAATTCAGGAATCGCCGGTGGAATATGAAAAATCCCGGTGGCCAGCAGAATTCGTTGTGCTTGATACTCCTTATCTTTGCAGTGAATCGTGAAATCGCCCGCTTTGCCCTCCGCCGTCTCGACCGTGTCCTCGACAAATTCAATATCGTATCGCTCCGCCTGTTTACGTCCGCGCTCCAATAATTCGTCGCCGCCGATCCCGTCGGGAAACCCGAGAAAATTTTCAACGTGCGGCTCCCATCGGCACATCGGCTTCTTCGAATCGATCACAATCACCGACCGTTTCGCCCGCCCCAGATAAATCGCCGCCGAAACCCCCGCCGGTCCCCCGCCAATAATTGCCACCTCGTACATTTCTTTCATCCCGCCCTAAGATACCCGCCGTCTCCACCACCGTAAAGCGCGCCTCCCGTCCGCCGATGATTCCAGAACCTAACCAGGCGGCCCGTTACCGCCGAAGGTCTTGGAGTGCGCCGCCGCCCGGCGCTTTTGGATTTGCGCGACGGCGGCGTCATGCCTCGCACCACTCCAGTTTGCTGGCCCAACGTTCTTTGACACACCCTCCATCGGGACTACGTTTCTAATGCGGCAGTCCGGTCGAAATTATGAAACACTATCAATATCTCATCATCGGCGGCGGCATGACTGCGGACGCCGCCGCCCACGGCATTCGCGAAGTCGACTCCAAAGGCAGCATCGGAATCATCAGTTCCGAAACAGACGCGCCTTACAATCGGCCGCCGTTGACCAAGGCACTTTGGAAAGGCGAACCGCTCGACAGTGTTTGGCGCCATACCGAAACCGAAAAAGTCGAACTCCATCTCGCAAGAACTGCGCAAAACCTCGACCCGAAACGCAAGATCGTCACCGACGACCAGAAAAATACCTACACCTACGACAAATTACTTTTGGCAACAGGCGGCACGGTTCGCACTCTGGCCTTTGGCGACGACGACATCATCTACTTTCGCACCTTGAAAGATTACCAGCGCCTTCGCGCGTTGACGGGGAAGGGTCAAAAATTTGCAGTGATCGGCGGCGGATTCATCGGCTCGGAAATCGCCGCGGCGCTCGCGCTCAACAAAAAAGCAGTGACAATGATTTTTCCCGGCAGCGGAATTTGCAACCGCGTTTTACCGCCGGACCTGTCGAAGTTCGTCACCGATTTTTATCGGCAAAAAGGCGTCGAACTAGTCACCGGCGAATCCGTTTCCAGCCTGGAACGGCGCGGGACGCAATTCGCTTTGAAAACAAAATCTGGTCGCGAGATCGTCGTCGATGGCGTGGTCGCCGGACTTGGAATCACGCCGAATGTGGACCTCGCCCAGGCCGCTGGTCTGGCGGTAGAGAACGGAATTATCACCGATGAATTTCTGCGAACCAACGATCCCAACATCTTTGCCGCGGGAGATGTTGCCGCGTTTTTCAACCCATCCCTGGCAAAACGAATGCGCGTCGAACACGAAGACAACGCCAACACAATGGGCAAGTTGGCCGGTCGAAACATGGCCGGCAAATCCGAACCTTACCATCATCTACCGATGTTTTACTCCGATCTTTTCGAGTTAGGCTACGAAGCCGTCGGCGAACTCGATTCGCGCCTCGAAACTTTTGCTGATTGGAAAGAGCCAAACAAGGAAGGCGTCATCTATTACCTCAAAGACAATCGCGTCCGAGGCGTGTTGCTCTGGAATGTTTGGGGACAGGTCGATACCGCGCGCGCCTTGATTGCCGAACCCGGATCCTTTACCGCAGCAAATCTCAAAGGACGTTTGCCCGCGAAAACGTAATCTGCCGACGAAAACGAAACGCCGTATGGACTGCGCCAGTCCTCTGGCGCTTTCACATTCGCGAGATATCGTAAGGCTTTTGGACTGCGGCAGTCTTCTGCCGCTTTCCCATTTCTACGACACGAGCGAAGTCATCCGCTCTGGTGCGAACCATCAAACGCCGACCTGCTTTCAATTATCGCGAAGCGATTAAAGCACTCAGCCTGGGGTTGCACCGTTCCAAGCGGTGCTACCCCAGGTTAGAATATCAAAAACATTCAACCCTGAATGGGTTGAATCAATTGTTGTTCGATCCGTTAACTTGTGCGTCGTGAAATGACCATGACAGCAACATGGGTTGTGCAACCTCTGGCCATGGGAATCAAAACGCCCCTCCATCATTTGTTACGGTGGCACGGCGAAACAGAAAATAGAAAGGACAACACTTTCCAATACTTACCCCTTTTTGTGAAGCTACGGCGCGTCAACTAATAGTAGCTATAATAACTAGTCACTGACTGTTTACCTTTCGCGGATTCATCGAACGATAAAACACGCATTGAACACGAATTGGGGAGGTTGTGAAGTTGACTAAGACGCGTGACAAACCGACTCTGCAGCGGAGCAGGCGCACTAACAAAACAAGGAAAGAATTCGTCCTTTAACGTTCACTTATGAGATTAGCTGGAAAGAAGCAGTATATAATAATATAGTTAGACCTCATGCCGCCGGATCATCCAACCGAAAACATGGTGCTTGTCTTCGATGCGAAGCGCCCGGCGTGGCAGACCGCGCTCTCGGAGGGAAAAATTACGCGGCTTTTTTATTTACGTTGGGAGGGGGAGCACATGTTCGAGATCGACGAAGGAGGGCAGCTTAGCAGTTGGTTGAGATTAGGTGACGACCAGTGGTTTGTCGTGGGTCGCCGCGTTCGTATTGAACACACCACCGGCGCTCACCCCGAGCCTCTACGAATTTGGATTGGGCCACCGGTCTAACGATGCGCTCCAGCCAACAGCCGCCACGCTTGGCATTCCAACCGCAGGGGTATTCTGTTGTCACGAGCTTTGGCTACACCCCGGTTCGGCGGCTGTGGCTGAGCTGAATTGTTAGACATCCGCGACGTTATGAGCCAACGCACACTTAAAGCAGGCATGACAATTTCGTTCGGCGCACCTGCAAAACCGATGCCGCAGGCAAAATCAGATGCTATTGCCCAGATCGTTGCCCGGGTTCCAGGTATTGCTGAAGCTCACTTACCACAGTGTTACGTTCAGGGCGATGATGCAGCGAGACAGGTTCTTGTCATTGCCGTACCCAAGAGCCGTGACATCCCAGAAATTGCACAGACGCTCATGGACAAGCTGCAAGCTGTTTTTGCGCAGGGAGAGTTTATTGATATTCTT
>JAICXV010000249.1 GCA_025934545.1 Verrucomicrobiia bacterium | reverse complement strand
TTTCACGTTTTCGAGTAGCTGGGGCGTCGCTGAAAATCGCGAATGAAAGTTCCCGGGCAATGTAAGCAAAGGTATTGCCATTGAAGAACAGGAATGGCGCAGCGCGATGAAATTGCCGAAGCACGTCGAGTGCGTCAGCAAGAGTTAATGCTTGTGAGCGGCAGCTTTCCCAGCGCGTCGCGCACGGGCCTGCAGCTTCCGAGTTAAAGCCATGCTGTGCTCGACCTCTCTCGCACGTTCTTCGGTTGATGCCGACAACAGACTCCCAACTCCAGTTTTTGAAAAATTGGGCTCGGGTTCGAAACGGTGAACTGAATTCGCTGCCGCTTCCGCTATGTCCTCCGCGGTCAGATGCTCCAGCAGATCCAATCTCAATTTCATCAGCCATAATTTGCTCTTTTTCAGCACCAATCGCAAGACGGTTTTTATTGACTATATCAACGCAAATAAGGCGCATTTGCGCAACAACTCTTGAACGCGCTTCGTTCTAACCTATAGTATCGGCCGATGGCTGAAGACGCCAAATCCAGAGCAAAGAAACGGTTCGTCGAATTTCTGCAAACGAAGAGCCTGCGCCTTACTTCGCAACGTCAGGCCATTGTGGATTCCGTTTTCAGCACGGAAGAACATTTCACCGCCGAACAACTTTTGAAATGGTCGCAAAAGCGCGACAAAACGGTTTCACGGGCGACCATCTACCGTACGCTGCCTTTACTAACAGAAAGCGGGCTCGTGCGCGAAATGGATTTCGGCCAGGACCACATGTTCTACGACCCGAATTACGCGGAGCATCCAAACCACAACCACATCATCTGCGAGGATTGCAGCAAGATCGTTGAGTTCGACAGCGCGCAAATTGAGAAAGTAGAAGATGAAATGGCGCACAAACTCGGCTTCTCGGTCAAAGCCCATCGCCTGCAGATCACAGGTTCGTGCGATCAGCTAAAACGTCTGGGATCGTGCAAACGCAAGAGCGCGTCCTGCAAATAGCTAACGTTTTTTCTGCGATTCGGCTGTGCCCGAACGCAAACTTTCCGTGTATTCCTTGATCGCTTCGTACTGCTGCTCGTTCAATCGCGCTTTGCGGCGCATTTTAGTCATCCACTTATCCCAATCCGGTTTGCTGTATTTCTGCGGCGAATAAAACTCATGGCACTTCGCGCAACGCGCGGTGTAGAGGGCGTGCGGATCAGTCGTGTTCTTGTCCGCAAATTGAACCGCCTCACAACCTGCGACCAATCCGAACAGTGCCATTCCGAGAATCGTGGCTGTAAATTTCATTAAAAACTGATTCCAAAGATCAACCGCGCGTTCAGGCGCTCGTGATCTTCCAATTCCAAATTGGGATTGTTGTCCGGACTGTCCGGGAAATTGTTGCCGAAGATTTGCGGCATGACGCTTAGCGAAGCCCACCAGCGATCGTTGCGGTAGCTCACCACCGGACCGGCGTAAAAGGCATTGTTGTCCCAAACCTTATATTCTTCGATTTCCGCGTTGTCGCGCAACTCCAGACCGATCGCCCAATGTTTGCTGATGAAACGGGCCACGCCGACGCTCAATTCGAGTTCGCCTTCTTTCGCATGATAGTGGTCGAGCCATTCGGTTTCGTGGGTCAGGTTGGCGGCCCATTTCCACTGGCCATGACGCTGACCGATGATGATTTTTTCTTCGAGCTCGGCTTCGCTATCCGAAATGCGCGGTTCGAGATAAAGCGTGAGCCCGACGGCATGATCGGCCTGGTTCAAAACCTGGTAACGGTTTTCCAACGAAAAACCGTCCCAACGAAAACCCGAATGTTTCGCGCCGTTTGGGTCGCGAAAACTTTGCTGGTGGGAATTAAAATACAATTCGGTTGTCCAATTGTCGGTCACGCCGTATTCAGCGGATTCGCGGAATTCCCAGCGCCGAAAATCTTTTTGGCCCACGCTGGCATTGCGGCCGTCGCGCGAAGTGACCCATTGCTCAAATTCCCAACCCCCTTTAGGCATCGTCTCCGGTTCGTAGGTGTAGGTAAAAAGACGTTCGTTCGCGGATGCGGAGACAAGGCTGGCTGCCAAAATCGCGAATGTAATTTTCGGTTTCATTGCGGCTCAATTCTTATTGAGACTGAGTCTCAATGTCAATTGGCAAGCCTTTACCGAAATTGTGAAACGGTTAGCAATTTTTGGGCGCGCAAAAACCGTCGGCGGTGTCGCCGGAGCCTACGTCAACAAAGCCACGGCCTGCGTTCGTATTTCGTTTTCCGCTTTGCCCTTCCAAGGAAGTGCGGCAAACGGGAAATCAAGTTGGACCGTGAGAATGTCATCGCGCACATCAAGCCGTCCTTCGACGAGAAAACCCAAAGCGCGGAAACTATACGTTCCGACCCCGCCAAACCATTGTTCGTTAAAATTGCTGACGCCGCCAACCTGGTGGCGCGCCTGCGCAATAAAACCCGTGATCCGCGTTCTCGCTTCATCTGCTCCGAGACCGTGCGGAATTGCTAAGCTAATCCTAGGCATGAGCCCCACTATAGCAGAAAACCCTATTTTCGCCAGTCACGAGGATGATTTTGACGATTCGCGTTATATTAGGAGGTAGAACGGGATTTATGGATAAAACGCGGATAGTGATTCTCGGCGGCGGGTTTGCCGGGTTAAAGGCGGCAATGTATTTCGACAAAAACCTCGCCCGACGAAATGACGTCGAAGTCACGATGATCAGTCGTGAAAATTTCTCCCTATTTACACCCATGCTCCACGAGGTCGCTTCGGGCGATCTTTATGCCGGCGATATTATCAATCCCATCCGGCGCATTCTGAAAGACGTCAAATTTATTGAAGCGGAGGTTCGCTCGATCGATGTCGATGCACGCGTCGTTCGTTGTGGAGATGATGTTACAAGGGTCGATTTGAACCTCCAGTTCGATCATTTATTGGTGGCGCTTGGATCGGAAACCAATTTCTTCGATTTGCCTGGTGTGAGCGATTTGGCAGTGACCATCAAAAGCGTGACTGATGCAGTTCTGCTTCGGAATCGAATCGTCGGCTTTTTGGAACAGGCAACGTTGCAAAGTGATCATGACAGGCGAAAGCGTTTGCTAACATTCGTTACCGCGGGCGGCGGATTTGCCGGCGCGGAAACTACCGGCGCGATCAACGATTATGTCCGCGACGCGATCCAATACTATCCGGACTTGAGCGAAGACATGATTCGTATCGTGCTCGTCCATCCGGGCAGTTTTTTGTTGCCGGAATTAGGTGAGGAACTCGGCAACTACACCGAACGCCGATTGCGCGAGCGCAATGTCGAAGTGATTAAAAACGCGCGTGTGGCATCGTACGATGGCGCAATTGTGAAATTGCAGGACGGCACAACGATTCCCGCGCAAACTTTGCTGTGGACCGCAGGTGTGAAACCCAGTCCGGTCATTGATTCCCTGCCCTGCCGCAAAGAAAAAGCGCGATTGCTCACCGACGAATTTTTGGCTGTTCCCGGTTATTCCGGGTTGTGGGCGGTAGGCGACGCAGCGGCGGTGCCGAATAAAAAGACAGGAAAATTCCATCCGCCGACCGCCCAACATGGGCTTCGCGAAGGCTTGGCTGCCGCAAAAAATATCGAGGCGACGGTTCTCAAACGTCCGATGAAACCTTTCGTTTATAAAAACAAAGGCCAATTGGCGACGATAGGACATCGCGCTGGTGTGGCGATGATTTTCGGATTTAAGTTTTCCGGATTTTTAGCGTGGTGGATGTGGCGCACGATTTATTTAGCGAAGCTGCCGCGTTGGCCAAAAAAATTACGCGTCATGATGGATTGGACTCTCGACCTTTTCTTTGGCCGTGAAATTGAACAAATGATCACCTTGCGCGACGTCGATTGGTTGAGCAAACGGCTGGCCAGATTTCGTGCAAGAGCAGACGCCTGACTTGTGATCTAACTGGCGAACGACTATTTCGGCTGTTTGGGCTTACTTGATTGACTCAGCACTCTTCCATCGCCCGAAAATTGGACTTTCGCAATCAGTTTTCCATTGTCCAGGTGAAGTTCGTAATCCAATGGTTGCCGGTTGACACGTTGGACACTTTGCGTTTCAACAATTTTGTATCCTGGAAATCGCGCGGTCGCCGCATTGCTGACAGTGCCGGGAACCTCACTGGAATCGATGGCTGATTCTGTTTCGAGCCATTTGCCCATCGCATCGAACATCACCGTGATCTCCTTGGAATTTACTGTAAATTCCGCCTCGTAGATATTTCCGGTTTTCAATTTCCATTCGACGGCCGCGGCGGCCGGGAATCTATTTTGAAGGGCTTGGACGACCACTAGCGGCACCTTGTCCGCCGGCAACGGTGACTTGCTCGATTTGTGCGCGGCTGCTTGCGGTTGCGCGTCAGACGCGCACCCAGAGGAAAAGCAAATTGCGACTGCACAGCAACCAGCAGCACTCAACACCTTCACGCGTTTCATAATCGGCGCAGTATCTGTGTCCAAATGTAATTCGCAACATTTTTGTCCTGAAAAGCTCAGAAAAAGACCGGCATGATAAATCAGCAAAAGTGGTAAACGAATGCGCTTCGATGGGGCTGCGAAACTGCTATAACTATCAATAGTTAGTGGAACGGTTTCAATTAACTGTGAGGCACGCAAGGCGAGGTGGTTTATGAATACTCTGGTTGATTGGGAAGAAGGTAGGCGACAGGTCGTTGGTGCAGATGACTTAAAACAGGCGGATGCGCCAACCAACACTGAAATCCGGCGACGTAGCGAGTTTGAGACTCATCCACGGTGTGTTTTGTTCCTCGAAGATAATCCAATTGATTTCGAGATTGCTGGCATGCAGCTCACCAGAGTGCATCTGTGCAACAAATTGATCCGCGTCAGCACTGCTGATGAACTTTTGGAATACCTTCGCGGGATGGAAGTCTACCTGGATGGCGAAAAATTTCCAATGCCCGCCGTCATTGTCATTGACCAACGTTTGCCCGGTGCGGACGGTATTGAAGCGCAGTTGATGTTACGATCGAACTTGCGTTTTAACCGTATCCCCATCATCGCTATCAGCAGTTCAGACCAAAT
>JAICXV010000601.1 GCA_025934545.1 Verrucomicrobiia bacterium | reverse complement strand
GCGAACTGCAGGAAGGCGATTTCGTTGTCCACCTCCAGCATGGCATCGGTCGCTACCTCGGTCTCCAACTTGTTCCGAAAGCGCTCGGTCAAAAAGCGACCGACAAAATCACCGAGTTGAACGAGCCGGGCGAAGAATGTCTCGTTATCGAATACGCCGCCAGCGATGCCGATAATCCCGCGCCCAAACTTTACGTCCCGGTCAACGAAGCGCATCTCGTCAGTAAATATGTCGGCGCCGGCAAGGTGCGTCCGCCATTGAACACATTGGGCGGGACGCGTTGGGCCAAAACCAAAGCGCAGGCCGCGTTGGCCGTGCGCGATGTCGCTGCCGAAATGCTGCAGATCCAGGCCGCGCGCGCTTCGCAACAAGGCCACCCGTTTCCCAATGACACCGGTTGGCAACTCGAATTCGAAAACAGTTTCGTTTACGAAGAAACGCCCGACCAGATGCGCGCCATCATCGCGACGAAAAAAGACATGGAAGCGCCCAAGCCGATGGACCGCCTCATTTGCGGCGACGTCGGCTACGGCAAAACCGAAGTCGCCATTCGCGCTGCCTTCAAATCCGCCCTCAGCGGCAAACAAGTCGCTGTTCTCGTTCCGACAACGGTTCTCGCGCAACAGCATTACAATAATTTCCGAGAACGCATGGCCGACTATCCCGTGCGCATCGATTTGCTCTCGCGCTATCGCTCGCGACGTCAACAGCAACAAACCATTCAGGACATCGCCGCCGGTTCCGTCGACATCGTCATCGGCACTCATCGCCTTCTCCAAAAAGATATCATTTTCAAAGACCTCGGCCTTGTCGTCATCGACGAGGAACAACGTTTCGGCGTCTTGCATAAAGAAAAATTCAAACGCCTGCGTACCCTCGTCGATGTCCTGACGCTCAGCGCTACGCCCATTCCGCGCACACTCTATCTCGCAGTCGCCGGAGCACGCGATATGAGCACCATTGAAACGCCGCCGCAAGATCGGCTCCCGGTCGAAACGATCGTCACACAATACGACGAACGCACCATTCGCGATGCCATCCAACGCGAACTCAACCGCGGCGGCCAGGTGTTCTATCTGCACAATCGCGTGTTCGACATCGACGCGGTCGCCCAACGTTTGCAAAAACTTATTCCACACGCGCGCCTCGGCGTTGGTCACGGCCAGATGGATGCCGACGAACTCGAAGAGGTCATGACGAAATTCGTCAATGGCGAAACCGATGTCCTGCTGTCCACTACCATCATCGAAAGCGGCCTCGATATTCCCAACGCCAACACGATCATTATTGACCGCGCCGACCGTTTTGGTCTAAGCGACCTCTACCAACTTCGTGGCCGCGTCGGTCGCTACAAACATCAGGCCTACGCATATCTATTATTGCCGCGCCACGCTGGCCTGCTCAGCGACGCCCGCAAACGCATCAGCGCCATCAAACAATACTCGACGCTCGGCAGCGGTTTCAAAATCGCGATGCGCGATCTCGAAATCCGCGGCGCGGGAAATCTGCTCGGCCACCAACAAAGTGGTCACATTACCGCCGTCGGTTTCGAGTTGTATTGCCAACTGCTGAAGCAAAGCGTCAGTTCGTTGAAAGGCGAAAAGGTCAAACCACGCGTCGACGTCCAGGTTCGTCTGGATTTTCTCGCCATGACGCCAGAGGAACTGTTACGCGATTCGTCGTCGCTCTCGCCTTCGAAGAGAAAACCCGCTCTCGAAATCAACATCCCGCGCGAAGTCAGCGCCTATATCACTCACGACGACGCCGAAGAAAACAATTCGCAATCCGCCCCCCGCAATCCGCAATTGAAGAAGGCGGGAGCGTTCCTTCCTTTCAAATACATCGGCGAACCCCAACAGCGCATCGATATCTACCGCAAACTCGCCCAGGTTTCCGATCAATCCGGCCTTCGCGAACTGAAACAAGAATTGCGCGACCGTTTCGGTCCGTTGCCCGACGAAGTCGAACTGCTTTTAAAAGTTAGCGAACTGAAAGTGCTCGCCATGGAACGCGATTTCAGCGCCATCGAAACCCAAGGCGACAAGCTCATGCTTACGCGCAAAAATGATTTTGTTATGGTCGGCGGCAAATTCCCGCGCCTCACCAAAACAACCGCCAACGCCCGGCTCGGCGAAATCAAGAAAGTCCTGCTCGCCGCATAAACTCAAACTGCCACTTCGTAAGCATACCCCTTGAGATATTCCGTTTCAGGTACCGACGGCAAAATCGGATGATCCGGCGATTGCGAGTAAGTCGCCACACGCCGTAACAACCTTCGCGCGTCATACGCCGCTTCAAGGATCACAGCTTCGAACATCACAGCGTCGACGTGATGCGAACAACAGAACGTCGCGAGCGTTCCACCCGGCTTGAGCAACTTAAGCGCGCGCAAATGGATTTCCTTGTACCCGCGCATCGCATCGGGAATCGCCGAACGCGTTCGCGTGAACGATGGCGGATCCAAAATAATTCCATCAAACTTCGGCACAACTCTCTCATGCGGCCGCACCGCTGTTTGCGCCTTCAAAAAATCGAACACATTGATCGTCTCAAACGTGCATTTGTCCGCGAGACCATTTGCTTGTGCGTGCCGTTGCGCCGCCGCATTGGCATCCGCGCTTTGGTCCAGCGCATGAACCTTCGCCGCACCGGCGCGCGCACAATGCAAGGCAAACCCGCCCATGAAACTGAAGCAGTCGAGCACCAGCCCGCGAT
>JAICXV010000775.1 GCA_025934545.1 Verrucomicrobiia bacterium | reverse complement strand
AGCATCAGTTCACAACGCTACTCTTCCCATATGAACGCAATTTTAACCGCAGATGGGAAACTCGCTTTGCCGGAAGAATTGCGTCACGATGCTCACCTGAATCCGGGGGACAAACTCGAAGTGCAAGTTTACAACGGCACCATCGTTTTGAGAAAGCACTTGCCGCTTTCTCCTGAACAATGTCGCGCACTTCTCGAACAGAGCCGCTCCCAGTCAAAGCCCACGGCCCATGACGAAGCTGTGGTTGAAGAGACGATCCGCGAGGTCCGCAGCCGTCGGCGATGATCGCCGTCCTGGACACCAACGTTGTCGCAAGCGCCACGTATTGGCGCGGAAAACCAGCGCATTGCCTTGAAGCATGGGTTCAAGGAAAATTTGATCTCGCGTTGAGTCACGCCATTCTTGCTGAATACGAGGAAATACTGGAACGACTGCGCGCACGCTACGAACATCGTCAGCCAACGGGTTGGTTGGCAGCAATCAAACAAGCGGGACACTTCTATCTACCGGTTGAGGTGCAATTTAATATATCGGATGCCGACGACCGTATGTTCCTCGAATGTGCGGTCGCGGCAAAAGCCGATTACCTCGTCACAGGTGACAAGAGTCATCTCCTTCCGCTGAAACAGATCGAACGCGTTCAAATCATTTGCGTGTCAGATTTTCTTAAGGTCATTGGCGTCCCCGAAAATCCAAGCTGAACACAATCGAGAAATGTCTCCCAAATGATACTTCGCATGAATCGAACCGATCACCGAGCCTTTTACTTGTTGACCGCAGTCATTTGCCTGCTGCTTAACGTGCGGACGAATGCGGAGGCTGTACACTCGCGCGGGCCTGTTGTGATCGTCAGCATGGATGGGTTGCCGGCTTTTTGTTTGAACGATCCGAAAGTCGACCTGCCCACATTGCGGCAGCTCGCTAAAGATGGTGCGTTCGCTGAACGCATGGAAGCGTCACTGCCGACGATGACGTGGCCGAATCATACGACGCTTATCACCGGCGTCACACCGGCGAAACATGGGGTCATCGGCAATCGTTATTGGGATCGCGACACGCAAAAGAACATTCAACTCATCCCCGACCCGATCTATAACAAAGACGAAATCGTCAAAGCGCCCACGCTCTACGACGTCGCGCATGAAGCGGGGCTCAAGACGGCCGCGATTTGCTGGCCGGCGAGTCGCGGTGCGAAGACGCTCGACTGGACTTTTCCCGACGTTCAAAAAGACCAGCTTTTTCAGAAGTATGCGACGCCGTCGTTCCTCGAGGAATGTAAAGCGGCAGGAATACCGTTTGAGAAACAAGAGGAATGGTGCAGGCAACCCGATGGCGGCGAATTGCGTGACAAGATGTACACGCAGATGGTGATTAACGCGTTGACGAATCATCATCCTGATCTCGTTTTGCTGCATTTGGTCGAAATCGATCACAAGGAACATGCTCATGGTCCGCGTAGCGCTGAAGCTTATCACGCGATGCATTTCGATGATGCGTGTGTGAATGAAATTCTGCAGACGCTCAAAACACATTTCGGCTCAAGCGCCACTTTGATTGTCGTTTCAGACCACGGCTTTGCCACGGTGCATCAAACGATTTTGCCGAATGTGAAGCTTCGCCAGGCCGGACTGTTCAAGAGCGGCGCCAAAGGCATCCGGGT
>JAICXV010000604.1 GCA_025934545.1 Verrucomicrobiia bacterium | reverse complement strand
TGTAACCGACGCCAGTGTAATATTCGCCCTGCGGATAGGGATAGCCGCCGTTCTTCGGGAAACCGAGCGGAACACCGTCCTTATAGAAGAAATATTCCTGTTCGAAGCCAAACCACGCGCCGGCATCGTCCAGAATTGTCGCGCGAGCATTGCTCGGATGCGGCGTTTTCATGTCGGGCATGTAAACTTCGCACATCACCAGCGCGCCGTTCTTGCGGGTGGAATCGGGATAGACCGCAACGGGTTTCAGCATGCAGTCCGAGGATTTGCCTTCGGCCTGGCGCGTCGAACTGCCGTCGAAGCCCCACCAGGGCAATTCGCTCAGCTTCGGAAACTTCGAATATTCGACGATCTTGGTTTTGCTGCGGAGGTTTGGGACCGGCTCATAGCCGTCCAGCCAGATGTATTCTAATTTGTATTTTGCCATGTGATTAAAGGATTAATGGGTGCTCTGTAAATTGCAGTGAAACGCTCAGCTTCCACCGGCACCACACAGCTCAGCAAGGAAAATGCCATGGTGCAAGCAAATTGGCCGCAAACCTATTAACACCATATTAACAAAGCGCTTCAGCGCGAAAATTTAAAATGTAAACCGTTCCACCCCGCGTATTTTCGCCGCAATTCGTGTTCATTTTATTTCAACCTGTCAAAATTTAGCCATCTGGAATCGTAGCCGCCGAGGTGACGAGGCGGACCATCCTGATCGTAGCGGCAGGCATCTTGCCTCGTCTCACGAGAACGTGAAGACGCCGGGTCGCTTCAACCCGGAGGGTTGATAGATATTAGCCGGGCGGTCGACTCACGGAGACCCCCGGGAAAAGATTTGCAATAGACGAGCACCCCGAAGGGGTGCCAGAATCCACCGAACCAAAACTCCGAAGCAAAATCATGGGCTCAACCTATCTAAGCCTTCATTACCACATCGTTTTCAGCACAAAGGAGCGACGACCATTGATCAAAGATTCCTGGCGGCCGAAAATGCATGAATATCTGGGCGGGACAGCGCGCGGCCTGTGTGGAATTCCCGAATGCATCGGAGGCGTAGCAGATCACGTTCACTTGCTCGTGGGCTTGAAAGCAACGCATTGTCTGGCCGATTTTGTCCGCGAACTAAAGAAAGCGTCTTCGGTCTGGGCAACTGACCATCACGACCGCTACTTCCAATGGCAAGAAGGTTATGCAGCATTCACCGTCAGCCAGACACATCGAGATCCACTAAAGAGCTATATCGCCGGTCAGGAACAGCATCATCGCACGTTGAACTTCATGGATGAACTAAAACAACTGCTCGCGAGAAACGGCGTCGAATACGACCCGAAATATTTTGTCTGACTTAGCGTCAGGCTCATCATTCTGGCACCCCTCCGGGGTGCGGCATTTCGCGGCGCCTTTACCGGGAGCCTCCGTGAGTCGACTCCCGGCTAATTTCTGGCAACCCTCCGGGTTGACTGTGCTTCACTGAAATTTTCCCGCGCGCAGAGTTGCGCTCATCACGAGGCTTTCAGTCCTTTTCAACCCCTTTCCTTTACGCGATTATTCTGACGAAGTGCTAACCGTTAAAGACACGCTGCGCTCGACCGTCAAGCTGACCTTCGATGGTCGCGTCGTGAAATCCTATCACGGCCCCAACGCCCGCGAACGTTTCGATAACGAGGTGAAAATCCTTGGATATCTCGAGCAACAAGGCTGCAAATTTGTTCCGCGCGTGCTCGAAGCCGACCCCGTCGAAATCAAAATCATCACCACCAGTTGCGGTTCGCGCGTCGAACGGATCGATGACCAACGATTGCACGAACTACTCGCCGAACTTGAAACCTACGGCGTGCACCACGACGATCCCGACCCGCGCAACGTGACCTATCGCCAAACCGACGGCCGCTTCTGCCTCGTCGATTTCGAACTCGCAACAATCCTTCCCGATAAAACGCCGAAGCCCTAGCGATGAACACAACCATTGAATTAAGGCGCATCTATGTAGTTGAACGGGTAGGACAGGCGTCTCGCCTGTCCTGGTTTCCGCGTCTCGCGGAAACACAAACTTTCAGCGTTCAGTCACTTTTGAGTGATCTAAGGTCAATTGTCGAAGGGTCGGCGGGACGCCGACTGGACAGGCGAGACGCCCGTCCTACCAAATACCCGCAATGAACCCAACCGTCTCCAACATCCCCGCATTGCTCAAATGGTCGGGTTTCACCGACCGCGGCAAAGTACGCCCCAACAATGAAGACGCCTTTTTGGCGCTGCGCTTTGATGCCAGAGAAGTCCAGCGCCTCGGCAAATCCGGCGAGAGCTCGACCGGCCAAACCGATTTCGCATTCGCCGTGAGCGACGGCATGGGTGGCGCGCTCGCCGGCGAATACGCCAGCCGCATCACTGTCGAAAAAATCACCACTTTACTCCCGCGCTCCTTCAAACAATCCGCCACCGGCTTCATCACCGATTACGACGACGTGCTGACCGAACTCTTCAGCGAAGTGCACAAAGCGCTGGTCTACCTCGGCTCCAGTTACGAGGAAGTCCATGGCATGGAAGCCACCCTCACTCTCTGCTGGTTTTCGCCCGGCTGGTTGCATTTCGGCCACATCGGCGACAGTCGCCTCTATTACCTCCCCGCAAAAGAGGACAAGATCAAACAGCTCACTCACGACGATACGCACGTGGCGTGGTTATTGCGCAACGGCAAGATCAGCGAATGGGAAGCCCGG
>JAICXV010000185.1 GCA_025934545.1 Verrucomicrobiia bacterium | reverse complement strand
GGTTTGCCATCGTGAATGACCATGACGCTGGCGCCGGGATGGTCGCCCGAGAAATCGTGGAACAGTTCGTCAATGGCGCGTTCGTTAATTTGGCAATGGGCTGTTGTCATGGCAGCAAGCAGCGTGGCGATGGCGACTTTTATCATGGCACGAAACGCGGTTCGTAAACAGGGCCCAGGCCGTGCTTGCGCAGGAGTTCCACGAACTTGGCGATCCCGCGCCGCTCGTCGGTGCCGAGATGATAATGGATGTGCCAGCCAAGATAATCTTTGCGAAAATCCAAAGTGTATTCGGGGCGCGTGTTGATGATGTTGTCGAGTGTGTCCATGCCGAAGGCCTTTGCCGAATGGAGTTGGCGACGCAGCTCTTTATTTTCGATACCGCGTCGCAACGCCCACACCGCATACACGAACGGTAAGCCCGTCAGTTCAAACCACGCCGCGCCCAAATCCCAAATCTGGTGATTCGGATTGCCGAAAAGAAAATCAATCGCGCGATCGCCGATGAGGAACACGTTGTCTTTTGTGGGAGCGTCTTTGTAATCGTTGAGCGGTTTTAATTCAGGCTTCAACCCTCGTTCGGCGAGAAGCACTTTCAAAAGATTGAAACCGGCGAGCGAGGCAGTGTCGCAATAAATTTCTTTGATTTCCTCAAGCGGTTGGCGATGAGCAAGGAAAACGCTTTTCACTTCGCCGAGCGACGCGACCGCAATGCCGTCGAGGATGTCATATTTATCGTGCATCAACACTTCGCTAATGCTGACGAGAGCGGCATCGAGTTCGTCATTGCGAAGTTTTGCGGCGAGTTCAGAAGGGCGGATGAAAATGATCTCGTCCTCGATGCCGCGGGTGAGCGGCACGGCGTTGAGATATGGAACTGAGCCGACGCGAAAGCCTTTGAGACTGTCTTCCAAATCATCTTCATGGCGACGGTCTGCCAGTCGGGTTTCGCGTTCGTGACGGCGCTTGATTTCTTCGGCGCTTTCCGGCGGGGCAAGGCGAAGTTTTGGAATTTCGTCGCTCATTAGCCGGTGGCGAGGTTGGCCTCGAGAATTTTCGAACGACCATTGGAACCAGTTGCCGCATCGGGCTCGTCACCTCGACTGCTTCGAAGCGGTTGGTAAAATGTATTGCGCTGGACTGGCGTGCGGCCGGCTTCGCGAATGGCTTTGATCATTTGCGCTTCGGTCTGGAGCTGCGGCGACGTCGCGCCGGCCATGTGGAAAATATGTTCTTCGACGATAGTGCCGTGAATATCGTCCGCTCCGTAACTCAACGCGACTTGAGCAACTTTCATCCCCATGCCGACCCAATACGCGGTGATGTGATCGAAGTTGTCGAGGTAAATGCGGCTGATCGCGACGGTGCGCAGGCAGTCGAATCCGGACGGCGCGTTGTCAACGGGCAAATCGTTATTGCCAGGATGATAGGGCAGGGGAACGAAACCGACGAAACCATGGGTCTCGTCCTGCAACCCACGGAGCAAGCGCAGGTGATCAACGCGATCGGCGACAGATTCAACGTGGCCGAAAAGCATCGTGCACGTGCTGCGGCCGCCGAGTTGATGCCAGGTGCGGTGAACGTCGAGATATTCTTCAGCGGATTCTTTGCCCTTCGCGATTTTGGTGCGGACGTCTTTGGCAAAAATTTCCGCGCCACCGCCGGTTAACGATTCAAGCCCGGCGTTCTTAAGTTCCGTCAATGTCTCGCGCACGGATTTTTTCGCGAGCCATGCGAGATGCAAAATTTCGATTGCCGTGAAACATTTGAGCTGCAAACGCGGATCGAGCGCTTTGAGCGCGCGCAACATATCGAGATAATAACTGAACGGCAGCGATGGATGCAGGCCGCCCACGATATGCAATTCAGTGATTCCAATGTTCAGTGCCTTGCGCGCTTTTTCGACGATTTCGTCGACGCTGAACTGAAAGCCGTCCGCATCGCGTTTCTTTCGCGCGAACGCGCAAAATTGGCAGCTTAGGATGCAATAGTTGGAATAATTGATGTAGGCGTTAACAATGTAACTGGCGCGATTGCCGTTCTTGCGTTCGCGCACGATGTCCGCGATCGCGCCGATGGCATTTAAATCTTTCGATTGAAATAACCGGAGCGCATCGGTTTCATTAATACGCTGGCCTGCGGCCACTTTGTCGTGGATGTCTTTGAGATCTGATGTGCGGAGTAAAACGTTCACACTTGCCCACTCAGGTTGACATGACTTGTAGGAAAACGCACATCGGAAATTATCCGGTCAAGCCTGTTGAAGTGGGCCGGCGGCGCACGCCAAATAATCAGCTCACGCACCAGGCCAGAACCGCCTTCTGCGCGTGCAGCCGATTTTCGGCCTGATCGAAGATGGTTTGCGCGTGCGCTTCCAACGTCGCTTCGTCGATTTCTTTGCCGCGATAGGCTGGCAGACAATGCATGACGAGCGCGCCGGGCTTGGCGTGTTTCATCACCGACGCATTGATCTGATAGCCGCTGAGAATTTTCAGGCGTTCAGCGCTTTCGGCTTCTTTCCCCATCGAAACCCAGACGTCAGTATAAAGAACATCCGCTCCTTTGGCGGCAGTGATTAGGTCCTCGGTGCAACTGATTTTGCCACCGGCTCGCTTGAGCAAATCAGCGGACGGTTGGAACGCTTTCGGCGCGGCGATGCGCAGTTCGAAATCGAGTTTGCCGGCGGCGAACATCCACGAAGTCGGCACGTTGCACGCGCCGTCGCCGACGAACGTGACGATTTTGTTTTGGATCGGTCCGAGTTTTTCCTGGATCGTTTGGATGTCGGCAAGAATTTGGCACGGATGTTCGTCGTCGGTGAGCGCGTTGATCGTCGGAATCTTTGCGTGTTCGGAAAATACTTCGATATCACGCTGCGCAAACGTCTGGATGATTGCGCCGTGGACCATGCGACCCATCACTCGTGCCGTGTCTTGAATCGGTTCGCCCCGGCCGAGTTGCGAATCGGCTGGCGAAAGGAACATGACGTTGCCGCCCAGTTCGTGGATGCCGACCTCGAACGACACGCGTGTGCGCGTCGACGACTTCGTAAATATCATCGCCCACGTTTGGCCCTTGAGCGGCTGTTGTTTGGAGGAGCCTCGCTCTTTTTTCATCTTCACGGCCGCGGAAAGAATGGATTCCATCTCCGCGCGCGGAAGCTTTTCCAGACTCAATAAGTGTTTCATGAAGCTATCCTGGTCACGACCGATTCAATCATGCGCATCGCCTCTTGCGCTTCGGAAGCCTTGAGGTTGAGCGGTGGCAGTAAACGGATGACCTGTTTGCCCGATGGGATGGCCAGAATGCCGGCTTCGTGCAAACGGTTTACAAACTGGATGCTGGCGGTTTTATCACTGGCCTTAAAACTCGAAATATCTTCCTGCAACTCGAGTCCGATCATCAAACCCAGACCGCGAACGGCTTTGATGATTTTGGGAAACTTGTCGCGCAGCCGCAGCAGTTCGGTGTTGAAATAATTCCCGAGCTCGCGCGCGTTTTGATCCAGTTTGTCGCGCTCAATGATTTCCATCGTTTTGAGCGCGGCGGCGCAAACGAGCGGGTTGCCGCCGAGCGTCGTGCCGTGTGTGCCGGCGCTGAGCAGGTCGGCGTAAGGTTGGCGGACCCAGAACGCGCCCATCGGCAACCCGCCGGCGAGCGATTTACCCATTGAAATTGCATCCGGCAAAAAGCTCTGGGCCGCGGGCGTGGTTTCAAGAATTCGCTGAAAACTTTGGAAACGGCCGGTGCGGAAATTGCCGCACTGCACTGCGTCCATCATTAACAACAGTTTTTTCTCATCGCACAACTTGCGCAGGCCGATCAGGTAATCGGCCGACGCGGCGATGATTCCGCCTTCGCCTTGCACGCCTTCAATGAGTATCGCAATCGTCGACGGCGAGAGCGCTTTGCGAACCGCATCGAGATCGTTGTAAGGAACGTGCTTGAATCCCTGCACCATCGGCTCGAAACCTTTTTTGACCTTGTCCTGACCGGTGGCGGAAATGGCAGCGAGCGTGCGACCGTGAAACGAATTTTCGGCCGTGATGATTTCGAACCGGCCTTCGTCGTGACCAAACTTGCGCGCGAGTTTGAACAAACCTTCATTCGCCTCGGCGCCGGTGTTGCAAAAAAACACTTTGCCGGGCCCGACATGATTGACGAGTTGTTGCGCGATTTTGCCCTGCCATTCGTGATAGTAGAGATTCGAGGTGTGAACCAGTTTACGGGCCTGACCGGCGATAGTGTCCGCAATTTCCGGATGACCATGCCCGAGCGCCGTTACCGCGATGCCGCCGCCGAGATCGATATAACGTTTGCCGGTCGCGTCCCACACATAAGCGCCCTCGCCGTGAGTGAGAGTGATGTCGAACCGCGCGTAGGACGGAATGACATATTTACGGAAAAGCTCTTCGATGTTATTCGTCGCGCTGCTCACGTTGTGCGCACTGGAATTCATACTTATGAAGGTGTTATATCGGGAGTAAACCGAGCCTGACGTCAACGCAAAAACATCACCGAACGCAGAATAATTGATCGCGCCAGGCAAACATCATTCGGCACACATCTTCAGAAACGCGGCCTCGTCGATCACTTTCACGCCTAGCGCTTGCGCCTTGTCCAGCTTCGAACCGGCATCGGCGCCGGCCAAAACGTAATCGGTATTTTTACTCACGCTGCCGGTGACTTTGCCGCCAAGGGCTTCGATTTTTGCGCCGGCCTCATCGCGCGACATCGACGGCAACGTGCCGGTAAGGACAAATGTTTTGCCGGAAAATATACCGACAGTCGGCGTTCGCCCTTTAACTGGTTTTCGTATTTCGATTTTGCCACGCTTTATTAAGTGCGCTTTTGCCAACGATTGCATCCAATGTTCTTCGGCGATTATGTGAATGTTGCAACCTTCTGCCTTCAATTCCAAAGCACGTCGGATTTTTCTTCCGTAGGTAGTATGAGCCCACCCTTGGCTTACAATCGTGCCGATTACTAGAAAGTGGGTTTCACGCGTAGTGTTATTCTGACACGCGCCGCCCCGATCGGAAACGGCCTCTTCACATTTGTTTCTCGAACCGTAGATAAACTGTCCCGTTAAGCAAAAATTGTGGTTTTCGAAGACCAGTTCGGGTACAGGCTCATCGATAGGCAGCCGCGTCGCTAGTAGCGCAGCCTCGGTCGGTTTGGGCGTCTCTCCAAGAATGAGTTTTAGGATACTGGCCAACTCGCGCCTCTCCTGTTCGGTCACTTTTCTATCCTGCAATACCTGCGTGACTCTTGATGCGATTACATTTGCGGGCCAGTCAAAACAAACCTCAGAATGAGTGCTCAGCCATTTTTCTAATTGGAAAACCTCTTGATCGCTCAGATAGTCATCCGACATTACAGATTGGCACAGATCGAAAAGTTCGTTGAGGCTTTGGCGAGTGTCTGTTCCTGCACTACAAGCATGAGCCTTATAAACCAAATAGGTTCGGCCCGTGAACTGATATTGCTTTATCTCTTCCAATGAACTCGCAGGGGTCCAGTCCGCCATTCCTTCTTTGTGGACGAGAAAATCTCTGCGCGCCGTCAGCATCTTTATTTCTGAAATGGTGTACGGTCCGCTCGGCTGGTTCAGCCGATCTAAAATAAACCATTCCGGATTCATATGTTTTCCTTATAACAGAGTGCCTTGATTTTCTGTTAGTCGCTTTTTGCCCGCGAGCATCTCAAGAAATTGGCGTTCGTCCAAAATAGAAACTCCAAGGCTGCGCGCTTTTTCCAACTTT
>JAICXV010000530.1 GCA_025934545.1 Verrucomicrobiia bacterium | reverse complement strand
GGGCTACGCCCAGCACGCCGAGCAGGCTCCCGATAAGAAAATATCTGCGCCGCATCCAAAGCACCGGACTGATTGGTAACCACACCGTGGCAAAGAGAAGACCACCAAAAAACGATGCGACGTAACGGCTCCACGACCACGCCGGGCCAAACGGCAGGCTGCCGTGAAACGTATCGAGCGTTCCCATCACTAGCAACGCCGACACCACCCGAAGATAATAACGCGGCGCCATATCGTCGCGCACCCGCAACCAGAGAAGAACGGCCACCCCCCACGCAATGAAACCGCCGCACGCTTCGACAAAATCGTGCACCGACAGGTTCGAAATGTCCGGAATATGCGCAAGGGCAACGATTCCTGAAAGGACCAGCGGACAAATACCCGCAAAAAAAATCGTGAGGAGAACGCGCGCCTTTTGGCCGGGCGGTTTGGAAGCCGAGCCGCCTTCGAGATTATGTTGTGCCTGGTCCATGGTTTCCCCGCAGGAAGCGCCCACCTACCGTCGACTAAAACATACCGTCGCTTCGACGCTCTCGCTACCGGAATCAAGGCGCGAAACGGCTTCCGCCACCATGGAACTGCTGGCCCGGCGCCAATGGAATTAAGACAGCGGCCCAATCGTAACGCAGAGTGGCACTCTGCTGTATCACGGATTGGCAATCCGCGGCGTGGCGAGCACGAAGCGTTTTAGCGGGAGCATTCGGTCCGCATTTCCGACTAACCTTCTATGAAAACGATTTCGTTCGTTCGACTGGTTTCGCTGGCTCTTATTTCTTTGGCATGCCCATCGGCCTTCTCCCAGGTCTTCTTGCAGGACGACGGCACCCTCATTCGCCTGCCCCATTCGGGCCCGGAACCATCGCATCTGACCACGATCGACGTCGAATCGACGAAAATCTCCGCAACGATTCGCGATCAGGTCGCCAAAACCAAAGTCGAACAGGTTATCTACAATCCCAACCCGCAACAGACCGAGGCGACGCTCCTGTTTCCCGTCCCGCGCGGCGCGCAACTGGACAAGTTCAGCATGGAAATCGACGGCAAAATGGTCGACGCCGAGATGCTCAAGGCCGACAAAGCCCGCGGAATTTACGAAGAAATCGTCCGCAAAATGAAAGACCCCGCGCTTCTGGAATATGCCGACCGCGATTTGTTCAAGCTCCGCATTTTTCCCATCCCGGCCAACGGCCACAAACGAGTGACGTTCTCCTACACACAAGTTCTCAAGAGCGAGTCCGGTTTAGTGAGTTATGTGTTCCCCTTAAACACAACGCGATTTTCGGCCAAACCGCTCAAGAACGTCAGCGTGAAAGTCGAGCTGGAATCAACCGAACCGCTCAAAACAATCTATTCGCCAAGCCATAAAGTAGATGTTCATCGACACGGCGACGACCGCGCAACCGTCGGGTTCGAAACAACTGACGCGCGGTCGGATTCGGATTTCGAATTGTTTTTCAAATCAGAAAAGTCAGAAGTCGGCGCGAATTTGATGACTTACAAAAGCGGCGATGACGAGGGCTATTTTCTTATGCTCATCTCGCCCGGTTCGATTGCCAAAAAGCACAGCGTCGTCCCCAAAGATGTTACCTTTGTGCTCGACACTTCCGGTTCGATGGAGGGCAACAAAATCAAGCAGGCCAGGAAAGCGCTGGAATGGTGCGTCAACGCTCTCAACGACGGCGATCGGTTTCAGATCATTCGTTTTTCGACCGAAGTTGAGCCGCTCTTCCACGGCTTGCGCGAGGTGAACGACAAGTCGCGCAAAGAAGGATTGGATTTCATCCGCGATCTTCAAGCCAATGGCAGCACCGCGCTCGATGCCGCCTTGCAGGAGGCTTTGAAAAATCGGCCGGACGATTCGGAGCGGCCTTACATGGTTATCTTTTTGACCGACGGTTTACCGACGATGGGTGAAACGGACGAAAACACTATTGTCACTCACGCCCGCACCGGCAGCTCGGGAAAGACGCGCGTGTTTTGTTTTGGTGTCGGCTACGACGTCAACACGCGATTGCTCGACCGCGTCGCCGAAGAGACGCGCGCGGTCACGCAATACGTTTTGCCCGAGGAAGACATCGAAGCCAAACTCTCGACCTTTTTTGCCAAGGTCAACGAACCGGTGTTGGCCAATCCCAAACTGCATTTTCCCGACGGCGTGCATGTGACGAAAGTTTATCCATCGCCCTTGCCCGATTTGTTCAAAGGCGAGCAACTGGTTTTGGTTGGACGCTACGCCCACGCCCACAGCGGCGAAATTGTTTTGGAAGGGACAGTCAACGGCAAGACACGCAAGTTCCATTACGACGTCGATTTTTCCACCGACGACAGTCACGATTTCATTCCGCGTTTGTGGGCGACGCGACGCGTTGGGTATCTGCTCGACGAAATTCGGTTGCACGGCGAAAACACCGAGAGCCGCGACGAAGTCACACAACTGGCCCGCAAATATGGCATCGTCACGCCGTACACCGCCTATCTCATCGTCGAAGACGAAAAGAATCGCAATGTGCCGCTGGCGGGTCGGTCCTTGCAAAATTTGGACAAAGATGAGGCGGCCGTCCGACAGGGCCACGAGCTCTATGACCACTTTCAAACGTTAACTTCCGGAAGTGCCGCCGTGGCCAATTCGCAATACAACCTGAACTTCAAAGGAGCCGAAGTGCCCGGTGCTGCACTCGCGGAAAATCTGAGTCTGGGCAGTCGTCAGAGCGACGGATCTTCCGTTGCGACCGCTGCAACAGTTCCGGCGCTCTCAACTCCGATGGTCGTCGCCGAACCGCAAGGCAACATCCTTGCGCAAGCCAATCAGTCCGCGCAACAGACGCGGTTTGTGAACGGAAAGAATTTCTTCCTCAACGGCGGCCAATGGACCGATACCGAAGTGCAAAACGCCGGCAAAGCGAAGCACGTGCGCGTTCAGTTCAATTCGAAAGATTATTTCGCCCTCGCCCGCACCAACAAACAAGCGCTGCCCTGGCTCGCCCAAGGCAACAACGTCCAGTTCGTTCTCGACGGCCAGGTCTACGAAATTTATCCGTAAAGCCAAGGAGACCGGAGCGCGGACTTCAGTCCGCTTCATCTTGATGCGCATAGGACCTTTGGAAATTTCCAACCGTCACAAAACG
>JAICXV010000194.1 GCA_025934545.1 Verrucomicrobiia bacterium | reverse complement strand
GCCCATCTGCGGCAGCGCATGTTCGGTGTTCATGTGCACGTCCGGAAAGTGGCTGACGGCGATTGTATTAAACATCGCACGCAAGGCGCTCTTGATTTCGTCGCGATCCAGATATGGTTCCGGCGTGAAGAGCAAACACGCCTGCATCGACATGCCGCCGCGACCGAACCAATCCTTGTCGAAATCGTTCAACGTGTATCCGTATTGGTTGGACAGATAGAGATTGTCCTCGTAATCGTTCAAAATCCAATTCGCTTCCGGCGATTGCGGATCGAGTGCGTGCGTAATGAGAAGATGAAGCGGGCCTTCCAGTGTTTCGCAAATCCAACCAAAGCTGCGCCCGCGCCGTTGCACATACGAAGAAAAATGCGGAACTGCCATGCCGCTGCGCAAACGGACGACCGGCGAGCGCTCCGCCGCCGCGCGAAAATTGTTCAGCAAAGCGGTGTGGTAATCGTCGGCTGCTTTGCGGATGCGCCGGGCATCCTGATGATGGATTTGTTCCAGTGCCCACGCCGCTGAATCGAGGCCTCGCCACGTATAACAACTGGTGGAAAGCCAATTCCACCAGTCGCCGATGTCTTCGAGACTTCCCGCCGGGAGCAGGCCCCGGGACAAATCGGTGTGGTTGGCCGTCCGTTTTGTTTCCCGGATGATCCAATCGGCCCCGGCGACAATTCCTTTGGCAGCACCCGTCAGCCATGGTCGATCGCGCGTGAAGCGATAATGCTCGGCGAGGCACCACAGAATCCAACCATGATGCTGATTGTAACCGCCTTCTTCATAGCCGCCCGCGCCATAGAGCACGCCTTGTTGGGACGAAAAATCGCCGGGCAACGCCACGGTGCCCTGATACTTCAACCAGCCATCCAAACATTCCTGCGCTTCTTTGTGGAAACCGCGCCGATCGAGGTCGGCAACCATCATGCACGATTCGTTGCCAAACGCGCCGTAAGCGAACGAACCGACGCGCGCAAACCTCGGGCTGTCGTTCGGTTCGCGTTCGCAATTGATCAACAAATGACCGGCGTGAGCGCGATAAAACTGATTCAGCACCGGTTCTGGCGTAATCAATTTGGCCGTTTCATCGAAACGCCGGCGCCAATAGCCCGCGGTTTCGTGTCTTTCGGTGTCAAAATTTAATCGGTTAAATGCCTCCCGTTCTGTGTCGTCCAGGATCACGTACGGAATTTTGACGACGACTGTCGTTGACGCACCCGGCGCCAGTGAATTCGTCCACGGAAATGTTGCGTCACGGTCGGTCGGGATGATCTGGCCGCGAAATAAATCGCCGATCCAAATAGATCCATTTTGATCGATGCGCACGTCACCCGGCGTTGGCGACTGATAGACGATCGGCAAAATTACCGGCTGGATAGTGGCGGTGGTGTTCGTGAAGGAGAATCGCGCCATGAAGATCGTGGGCGTATCCGGCGGAGGGACGGCGCCGAGAGTATGCGCGCCCTGGAGCGGTGTGGCGAAGGCCGTTTGTTCGACGTACACCCCGTGCACTTCCCAAAGCGTGTGACAAATTGGGATGCAATCTTCTTCAATCGAACGGGCGATGGGAGCGCCCGGCAGTTCGAAGTTAATCGTGACGGGACTGCGTTCGAGAGCAAGACGCGGTGTGTCGGCCCCGGGCCGACGTTGGAGATATTGATCGTTCGAACGAAAGAGGATGCTGCCGTCGGCATTCAGTCGAAATTTTTGCCGGCCACCATCGAGACCGAGCGGAAAATAAATAAACGATTTTTTGGGCGGAAAGCCGTTCCAGGCTGACGCCCAGGTTTGTTCCGACATTTGCGCAACGAGATCTTTCAGGCTTTTGTTGGTCGAACCTTGCCGTTCGGCGGCGATCGCCGCGTAATCGCGCGCATCGTTTTCCGGCAAAACGGCTGCGCCGTGTGAAGGAACAAAGAGAGGGCCATCTTTCAAATCATCTACCGCAAAGGTGAAGGCGTTTGTCCCGCGCACCGTCACCAGCGTGCGATCATAGGTGTTTGGGTCGGCGTTGACGGCGACTCCGAGATGTAAACGGAACGATTTCGGCGAAACTTGTTCCAGTTGTTTTACTGTTCCGTTGAACGTTTCAATTCGAGGCTGAGTTTCGGATTCGAAAGTCAGGCCGACGGTGCGTTCCTCGAGAATCGAGTCAGTGTATACCTCGACCTTATCCGGTTTCGTGAGGCCGAGGTCGGAACTGATGCGAACTTTTAATGTGTATCGGAATGTCGCGGGGTAGTTGCCGAAGCCGGGAAATTCTTTCGCATTCACGGGGCGAAAGGTGAACTTCACCGCGTTGCCTTCCACCGTTACGTCCGCGTCCGCTACACGCCAGCCGCCCTTGTACCAATTGCCCAATTCCATCCAACCGACGTCGCCACCGCCGGGCTGCCGATCTTTTGGTAAATGCTGTTGCGGCCAGCGACTGCCCCAATATTCCAACTTAAGATGGTTCGTTGGCGGCAGCTTCAACGCGAAGTGGGCGACGACACTGTGAATTTCGCGGGGGTCTTCCCAGGCCAACCCGATGCCATTGGTCAACCATTGGCCGGACGGCGCGACGTCCATCGCGACCGGTTGCGCCAGCGCCGCCGTTGAAAGCAGCACCACCGTGAGGACCGTGAAGTAGAATCGATGGGTCATGCCACAGTTTATTTCTACGTTACACCCGAACAAACCAAATCTCCAAAATCTCGGTGCAGTGTAGTTGACGCCAGGGTTTTGATTTTCCTCCAAATTCAAAGGGTTGCTGGTCACAATCGCCGTATGTCCGAACAAAACTTTTCGCGTCGTGATTTTGTGGGCCGTTCGCTGGCCGGTATTGGAATGATTGGAGCGACCACGGCGGCGCTTGCGCAAACCGCCGCGCCCATCATGACAAACAATGTCGTTAACGCGCGCGAGTTTGGCGCAGTGGGCGACGGCAAGACTGATGATACCGCCGCCATTCAGTCCGCGCTCGATCGCGCAGCGGCGTCGTCGCCGATTTGTTTTCTTCCGCCGGGCAAATATCGCATCAACGGTTCGTTGATTGTTCCCGCCGGCGTTACGCTTTGCGGCGCATCCGGCGGCGTGCCGCATAGTGAACATCCGATTGGCTCAATCCTTCTGGCTTATGGCGGCCGCGGCCATGCCGATGGCACACCTCTGATTACTTTGAAACCGAACGGCGTGCTTCGAAACGTCACGATTCATTACCCCGAGCAGCGCCTCGACAATGTCACGCCGTATCCGTGGACAGTGCGCATCGACGGCGAACTTTGCCAGGTGACGGATGTCACGATGACCAATCCGTACCAGGGGATCGACGTCGGATCGAAATGGAATGAGCTGCATTTGATTCGAAATTTTTTCGCGTGCCCGTTGAGTGTCGGGATTTACATCGATCAATGTTCGGACATTGGCCGCATCGAGAATGTCCATTTCAACCCGAACTTCTGGCAGCGCATGGATCTCGATGTAAAAGATTCTGGGCACGGCGATATTCGCGGTTATCTCGAAAAAAATCTAGTTGGTTTCAAGATTGGCCGCACCGATTGGGAATTCATTTCGAACTGCTTTGTCATTTTCGCGAAAATTGGTTTTCACTTCGACGACTTTGGCCACGGCGCGGGCAATGCGGTTGTGACACAATCCGGCAGCGACATTTGTCCTTGCGCGGTGCGCGTGGACCGGACGCAACCACATGCCGGTTTGCAATGGGCCAACGGCCAGTTCATGTCGACGATTGAAATCGCGCCAACGAACCAGGGCCCGGTAAAATTCGTCAACTGCGGTTTCTGGGGAATGGAACGCACACAGGAACATGTCCGGCACAATGGCGCTTGCACGCTGGCGATGACGTCGTGCCATTTCATTTCGTGGGACCGCGCGGCAAAGAAAGACGCCGCGATTCACGCGAACAACGGTCGCCTGATTGTGAGCGGGTGCGAGTTTATGGACGGCGGCAAGCCGGCCATTCGTTTGGAAAAAGGGCTCAAGGCCGCATCGATTTTTGGTTGCGCATTCCGCTCCGATAAAGCGATTGAAGATCAGTCGGGCGCGCAGGTGAAAATCGATTTGAATATAACTGCCTGAGTTCATTTTGACTTTGGACTAATTAATCCTACAATCAAGCAATGAACGCGACCTTCACTGCTATCGTTAAACAACGAGGGGATTGGTGGGTCGGTTGGATTGAAGAAGTGCCCGGCGTTAACGGACAAGAAAAGACCAAGGTCGAACTGCTCCATTCACTAAAGGGTATCCTCTCCGAGGCGTTGGAGTTCAATCGAGCAGAAGCGCGCGCTGCCGCTGAAAGCAACTATTCCGAAGAACCTGTGACGGTGTGAAACGCCGGATTTTTATCCAGCATCTTCAATCCAATGGTTGCGCCTTGATTCGCGAAGGTGGGAACCATTCGTGGTGGGGTAATTCGGCTAAGAACAAACGATCGTCCGTTCCGCGACATTCGGAGATCGATGATCTTCTAGCACGAAAGATCTGCAAAGATCTCGAAATTCCGAAACCGACGAAGACATAACAGTTAAATCCGATGTTATGAAACATTGTCCTTATTGTGGTGCGGAATATTCCGACGATTTGAACGAGTGCCCCATCGATCATGAAATATTGGATATCGATGCAACCGAGCAACAAGCGGATGCAGCGGCTCATAAGGCCTTGGCTCAGAACCCAACTTGTTCTAAATCAGCCGACGCGAATGACTGGGTAACAGTAGTGATTCCCCGTAGTAGCTTTCACGCAAATATCGTCGTGAACAGGCTCCGCGTTTCTGGAATACAAGTAAGATACTATGATCCTGCGGTGGCCTCGCCTGCGCGTCCTGCGTTCGGCTCGCCTGCGCGATTCGGATTGGGATCCATTCAAGTCCACCGTGATGAATACCAATCAGCGGTGGATTTGCTAAATGCGGAGTAGTTGCTGTTAGTTTTTGACTTCGGCAACATCACCGAGTTTAGTTTCCGCGTCCTGTTTACAAAAATGCAAACTTTACCAACTGTTTTATTGCGTCCAGGCGAGGCAGATCGCGTCATCGCGGGGCATCCATGGATTTATTCCGGTTCTGTCATTCGGCTTACCCAGCCGGCTGAAGATGGCGCGATCGTTCAGATCAAAGACCATCGGCAACGATTCCTCGGCGTTGGCTTTTATAATTCGAAATCGAAAATCAATGTGCGCGTCATTGCGCCGGAGAAGGTCGAAGTCGACCGGAGATTTTTTGTCGACCGGATTCGCGCTGCGTTGGAAGTGCGCAAGCGACATTTGCCAAAAGCCTCGTCGTTCCGGGTTGTGAATGCGGAGAGCGATTTTCTGAGCGGGTTGATTGTCGACAAATATTCCGATGTGCTGGTCCTGCAAATTTCGTCGCTCGGCATGGATCAACGAAAGCAATTAATCGTCGAAGCGTTGCAGGAAGTGTTTTCGCCGCGCGCCATCGTTGAGCGGAGTGAGGCGTCGTTCCGGAAGTTTGAAGGATTAGCCGAGGCGAACGGTGTTTTGGCCGGCGCAATCGAAGGGCCCGTCGCGATTGAATTAAATGGGCTCAGGTTCGATGTGGATATTTCCGGCGGGCATAAAACGGGGCTGTATCTCGATCAGCAAAAAAATTATC
>JAICXV010000045.1 GCA_025934545.1 Verrucomicrobiia bacterium | reverse complement strand
GTTCCACGTGGTTCGGCTGGCTCGACATCGCGGGCACCAGTTACAACAATCTTAACGCCGGATATAACGCCGATGGAACCATCCACGTCTTCACCCGCGACAACAATTACGTTGTCCAAAGCAGTTGGCAGACAAACGCCAACAGCAGCTTTACCGCATGGTCCAGCCTCGGCGGCAATACACCTGCCGTCAGCATCACGACCCAACCGCAAAGCCAAACCGTCACCGCTGGGACCGATGCGCCGTTTAGCGTCGTCGCTGCCAACGCTTTGACTTACCAATGGCGCTTTAACGGCGCTGACATTTCCGGTGCGACCACCAGCACTTACACCGTCGTCGCCGCGCAAGGCACTGACGCCGGCAGCTATTCCGTCGTCGTCGCCAACAATGCCGGCAACCTTACCAGCGCCGATGCCATCCTCACCATCGCCGGTGCTGGACCTGCGATGGTCATGGCTACGACATCCGCAACTTCGACCCAATCGTTGCAATCGCCGCAGAAGTCAACCGGCAACGGCTCTATCACGCTTCATGGCCATTCGACGTGGGCGCGAATTTATCAAGTGCAATACAACGATGGGTCCGGATCCGAATGGACCAACCTCGGCGAGCCCGTCGTCGCCAACGACGGCACCGTCACCGTCAACGATTCTGCCAACGCCCGAACGCGGCGATTGTATCGTTTGATAGTTGTGCAGTGATGGCGGAGTGGAACCGCGCAAATATTGATCAAGTTCAAATCGCGACTGCCAATGGACACACCGTTATTGGTGAATACGAAATTGGCAGTTGCAACTTTGAACCTTGAATCGTAAACTTTGCCGTAGTTTGGATGGGGTCGTAGCTCAGTTGGTAGAGCACCACAATGGCATTGTGGGGGTCATCGGTTCGAACCCGTTCGGCTCCACCATCCTCCTCTTAAGCAACTTGGGCTAAAACCACGACAGCAACATATTTCAAAGTTGTCGTTGGGTATTTATCTGTTTCACTTCCCGGACGAGACGTAATTTCCGGCACTTGTGCGCGGTCGCAGTTCGCTTATGCGCTACATATCGATAATTTTGGTGCTGGTCATGATCGCGGTGTGGGTTGCCAGCGCCGGACGATTCATCATATCTGCCGCCCGGAAGAAAGGAGTTCACCGATTGACCGGCATTGCCGGTGCGTTATTGATGGCAGTGGGTGCACTAGGTTTTTTTGGAACGTTTTTAATTTGTATGACTGACGTTCTGCCCACGTCATTTGAACTGCCCGTAGGAACAGCTTCCGGGGTCGTAACGACAGATGATGGTTTGTACGTGGTGCCGCTAACCGCTGCGGGCCGAATTCAAGTGTATGATGGCGGGTGGAAATTCATTCGCGGTTGGCATACCGAAGCGCCCGGCGGAACATTTCACTTGTTTGTGTCAGATACCAATCGCATCCATGTCGTTACTGCAAGGCGACAGATGCACTACACATACGACGTCAACGGTCGTTTGCTCGGTTCGGAATCTTATTCACCGAAACGCTCAACGGATTTTCCGCAGCAGGGCACGTCGCAAATCGCCCCGACACCAATTTGGCTTTGGCCCTTTACCGGACCGTTCTTTTCGTGGCTTACCGCCGTCTGTGGTCTGGGGTTGTTGTACATGAGCGGACTCTTTCAACCTGAGTTTCGAAAGACCGACGTTCTTGGAAAGTTGTTTCGGCGTTGAAACGCCGGACTGCTATTTCATCCCGACGGCATTGAATTGGTTGACAACCAGGCTGGCGCGCGAGGGCAAGCACCCCCCACGCTTCCCGGGGGTTTGAGCCGTTACACCGTTACAACCCTTGTAAACATTGGTGATTTTTGCGTTTTTACCCGTTACAAAAGGCGTTACACACCATCTGCGGAGGCGTTACATTTTGGATACGGGACTCCGGATTTCGGCAGTATTCAATTATGGCGTGTTGGACGCATGGACGGATGTGATTGCAAAAAGACTGCCGGTCAAAATCGTAAATCGCAGAATAGGCTGTGAAGAAAAAGAATAAGAAAAAGAAAGCTTTTGCGAAGCCAGATGATGTATTCGCCAAAGGGCCTGTAAGTATGGCGCGATTTGGCAATAATTCGGTCATCCAATCAAATTGGTCCCCAGAGGGTTTTGCCAAAATGCAAAATGAACTGGTGGAGAAATATCCAAAGGTTGTTCAAGACATTGACCAATTGGTCGCAGAAATCGCTCGATTGGTCAGCGAATTGCCCGCGGAACAGCTACTTCACCGCGCTTGGTGGGAAATGGCGGGCAAGCATATAAACGTAGTATCGGAAACTAGTGTGGGCACCGACGAAATCGTCTCGATTAGAATGATCGATTACATTCAAAGTATAATTGTTTCCGTTCCTCCTGCACCGAATCAGCGAGATGAAATTATGGAGGATGAATGGGGAATCCTGAGGGCGAAGGTCCAGAAGCTCTTTCAGCAAAGTAACATTGTTTATCAAGTAAGCCTGACTGCAAAGAACCGAACCGACCCGGATTATAATGATGACTTAGAAGAGTTTAAATTTAAGGCTCAGTCATATTGGTGCAACATTCGAGGTCGGCGATATCAAGTTCATGAGCCAGCCTACCTCAATGATATGTTCGCTCCTCATTCGGATGTGTTGAAAGAGCTTTTCGGCATCACGTCTGAGCAATTCATTGAAGGGGTCACACGGATTTGGCACAACTTGACGTTTGGGATTCAGGACGCCGTCCATTTGTTCAACCAGTTTAAAGCGGACGTAGATGACGCAGTTGAGGCGAAACTTAAAGAGTTGTCTCCGGCAACTCCAAAAGAACGCGAAACGTTCATGGATGAAGTCATTAAAGAGAATGGTTGGGAGGAAAGAAGGGACGAGGTGTTTGGGAAGGTATTTGGATTAGATCTGTTCGATGTGGAGAAGGTAACGAACTTGCCACAGGCGTTGATTGAAGAATTAACATGGTCTCCCGGCGAGGAGAAAGAGTTCTTCGCAGCAGGACAGTATAGTGGTTGGCCGTTGCGTATCTGGCCGGTTTTTAAACGCCCGTTTGTTCGCCTGAACGGGCGGTGCTGTTGCTTCGACCTGCGGAGTTTGTTCGACAACCTATATCGAGTAGTTCAGCGCGTCGTTGTGCGGCTGAAGCCAGCATATGCCGAGACTTGGAAGTTAAAACAACAGGAGCAGTCTGAAACATTGCCCCTGAAGTATCTGCAGCAAATTCTTCCTGGCGCTTCTGTTTGGCGTTCAGTCTACTATCCCTGCCCTGGCAGCACCGGGAAGAAGGAGTGGTGCGAAGCGGACGCGGTGCTCGTTTATGATGATCACCTCTTCATTGTTGAATGCAGGGGCGGCGCTTTCACTTACACATCTCCAGCGAACGATTTTCCCGCTTATGTAAAGTCGTTGGAAAATCTAGTTTTAAAACCCGTAACCCAGGGCAGACGTTTCCTCAATTATCTTAATACTGCTGATTCCGTTCCTCTTTTTGATCATCAGCATCAACAAATTGGTCAGCTGGCTCGCCGCGATTTTCGCGTCGTTACGATTTGCCCAGTAACGCTGGATCCATTTACGGAACTTGCTGCGCAAGTGCAGCACTTGCGCAAGATTGGTGTCAATGTAGGTGCACACCCGGTGTGGGCGGTTTCGCTCGACGACCTTCGTGTTTACGCAGATGTATTTGCGAACCCGCTTATCTTTCTGCATTTCGTTGAACAGCGGATGCGGGCGTTTGGATCAGACATAATCCAAGTCAATGATGAACTGGACCACCTAGGCCTCTATTTGGAGCACAATCACTATAGTCTTCATGCACAGCAGATTCGAGGGGATTCGCAGGCGAGACTATCATTTACCGGTTATACTACCGAAATCGACAAATTCTTTTATCAACGTCTTCTCGACTCGACGGCACCATGCCCTTTGAAACAACAGATCCCGCTTCGTTTGATAGCCATTATTGAGTTCTTGGCACGATCGACCCTGCAAGGGCGTAGCCGCGTCGCAAGTTTTCTTTTGGACTTGGCAGGTGAATGGCGAAAGACGCTAGCTGATGGAATCGAGGCGGAATTGGCAAGGCAGCCATCGACCCAAAGGCCAATGCCAATGTCGACTCATGGTAATGTGAATGTGACTGTCTATTGCTGGACGCCATTTTCTTTGCAGTACAGAAACGACCGTGCATTAGCCTATGCCCGAACCGTGCTGCTGGTGAACGGAGAGGCTGAACGTCTAATGCTCGATTTGGATTTTGATGAACACGGTTCATTGCGGGAAGTCTCTTGGCAATGGATTATCAGGGAGGAAATTCCAGCTCACTTACTTCCGCAATTGGAAGTGCAGGCCGAAACGCTGCGCCAAAAGCGCGTAGCTGCCGCAATTGCAGAACAGGGAAGAATAGGCAGGAACGATCCTTGCCCATGTGGCCGCGGTAAGAAATACAAAAACTGCTGTTTACGCAAGGGGGGCATGCATTCATGAAGGACAATTCGGAGTCTTTACCCGTGGTTGACATTTTTACCGACGGCGGATGCGAACCGAACCCGGGGGCGGGCGGTTACGGCGTCGTGTTGTTTCATCCCAAAACCAAGCAACGCAAAGAAGCGGACGGCGGCTTTCGGAAGACCACCAACAACCGCATGGAAATCTTTGCGGTAATCGCCGGCCTTGAAATGTTGAAGCAGAGGTGCGGTGTTACCGTCTACAGCGATTCGCAATATGTCGTCAACGCAATGACCAAATGGGTGCCGGGTTGGAAGCGGAAGGGCTGGTGGCTTAGCAAAACCAGACGGCCAGAGAACGTCGATCTGTGGCAAAGGCTGGATGCATTGTGCCAGACGCATCAGGTCGAATTTCATTGGTTGAAAGGTCATGCCGGGCATTTAGAAAATGAGCGATGTGATCAGCTCGCAATGGCTGCATTGCGCAACCCAAATCTTCCTGCGGACTATGGTTACGAAAACAGAAGTCAGAATGACAGCGTTCGGCCCGATATGCAGGAGGGTGATGGTTGTTACAAGTGTTCAACGCCACTAATGAAGCAGGCTCCGCGAAGCAAACCAAAGCGCGGTTACTACTACGAATTTTATCTTTGGTGTCCGAAATGTCAGGCCACATACCAAGTGGAATCAGCGAAGCGTGCGGTTAAGGAGCCGTCATTGCTGCTTTGATTTTTTCCTTCCCGATGGTTGAAAACAGCTCTCATCCCTCATACCAACTCCAAAAAAAACTCACTTTTTACCAACAAAAAGTCGCGTTTAAGTCTCTGGCGTCTCTGGCGTCTCTACAGTTTTTGACAGACCGTCACTTTATGTTATAACTGATACGCCTGCTACACATACAGGCCGGTTAGGGGCTAACGCCAAACCGCATCACGAAAGGTCCGTCATGCTGCCTTGCTCAACATTGCCGAAAGGTTTTGGAGTGCGCCGAGGTCCGGCGCTTTGGATTTCACACCCGCGCCATCACCAGCCATCAGCGCCCGACTTTAACGCTATCGGTAACTTGCGGTAACCAACGGTAACTTGCGGTAACCTAAAAAAAATTTATGAACACAGTCACAACGACCATTCAAGCGCCATTCGAGGCCCGTCGCCGGGGACACGTCGCTCGCTTGCCCAAACCTCTGCCCGACCTCGTCAATTTCATGATCGACGACGGAAAACCTTATTCAGAAATTGTCGATGCACTCGAAAAATCCACCAATCCCAAACTTCCCATGCGGTCGCGGCTTCAAGTTGCTTATTGTGTATGTGTTACAAAAAGTTCGCTTGTCGCGGCCGACTCTGCGTTTGACGGGCTTGTGGGCAATTTGTGTCAAAAAACTCAATGTGTAAAAGGCTCCGACGCGATTTCTTCACGTTTCGGCCTTTCCCCTGTCACACTTTCGCATTTCACGACACTACCTAGCCGACTATGATTGCAAACATCATCGCGGCTGAACCCATCTCCGACGACGCACGCCTGGTTGAATCTGTCCTCAACGGCGATCGCGACGCTTTTTCCCAGCTCGTCGCCAAATATCAAAACCCCATCGCCGCTTTTGCCTATAGCGCTTGTGGCGACATCGCTCAAAGCGAAGACCTCGCGCAAGAGACATTCATCATCGCCTGGCGCAAATTACGCGACCTCAAAGAACCCGCCAAATTCAAAAGCTGGCTCTTTGGCATCGCGCGCAATCTCATCAACAATGCCGCGCGCAAACAAACTCGCAACCCGTTGGCCGGCTCGCACGAACTCGACGAAAATTTGACCAGCACGACTCTGGCCGCCAACCCCACCGACCACGCCATCACCAAAGAAGAACAAGCCATCCTTTGGCAGGCGCTTGAACATATTCCGGAATCCTACCGTGAGCCGCTGGTCCTTTTTTATCGCGAGCATCAATCCATCCAACGCGTCGCCGACACACTCGACCTGACCGAAGAAGCCACGCGCCAACGTCTCTCGCGCGGTCGCAAACTTCTGCACGAACGCGTCATCGCCTTCGTCGAAGGCGCACTCGCCCAAACCGCGCCCGACCAAACCTTCACTGCCGGCGTCATGTTCGCATTGCCACAAGTCGCTGCCACGACTGCCACACTCACTGGTGCAACAGTCAAAGGCGGCGCGTCGATCAGTCTTAAAGTTTTGCTCCTGCCATTCCTCTGGCTCCTCGGCATGGTCGCTGCCACTTGGGCCATGGTCATGAAATTCCCCAACTCGTCGCGCGAACGAAAATTCGCCGCCAAATCCGCCGCGCTGTTCCTGTCCTACAACATCGTCTGGGCCGCGTTTTGGATAGTGCTGCAAACTTACGGCGACTACAAACACCACCATAAAGCACTGACTCTTGTCCTGGACATCTCGATGATTCCTTATGCCATCGGTATGTTTGCGATATACTACTTCGGCCAGCGCGCGCAACGTCGCATCCGCATGGAAGAAGCCGGCACGACCACCGACCCCGGCCTTCTCGGTACCGGCCAGCCATTCGAATGGCGCAGCCGTCGCGAACTTTTCGGTATTCCGCTTGTCCACGTCCGATTCAATCCGGAGATAAAAGACAAGACCGCCGCCAAAGGGTGGATCGCGATCGGCACGCGCGCTTATGGAATTCTTTTTGCCGCGGGCACAATCGCCGTTGCTCCGATCGCGTGGGGCGGATTTGCCTTCGGCATCATCGGCCTTGGTGGCGTCGGTTTCGGACTCCTCGCTTTCGGTGGCTTCGCGTTTGGTTTCGCTGCGATGGGCGGCGCTGCAATCGGCTACATGGCTTGGGGTGGAGGGGCGCTGGCGTGGCTCGCTGCGTCGGGCGGCGCTCCCATCGCGCACGACTTCGCCGTGGGTGGGGCGGGGTTGGCCGCGCACGTCAACGACGATGTCGCTCGCGAATTCTTCGACCAAAACCTGTTCTTCCGCTGCGCCCCGACCATTTTCGCCGTGATGATCACGATTTCCTGGCTGCCCCCCGTCGCCACTGCGTGGTTCAAAAAACGGTTCAGCAAACCTACCACGAGTGCGGTCGTGAACCGCTCGCCTTAAGCGAACCCGGTAGCTATTTCGGCGTCGGCAATTCGACAAAAAATGTCGTCCCTTGGTCGAGGACGCTTTCGGCGCGGATTTTTCCGTCGTGGCTTTGGATGATGTGTTTGACGATCGCAAGGCCCAGGCCTGTCCCGCCAGTCTCACGCGAGCGCGCTTTGTCGACGCGGTAAAATCGTTCGAAAATTCGAGGCAATGCATCGGCGGGGATGCCGCAGCCGTCATCGGCAATGGAAATTTCGACGGCTTCGGAATTTCGTTGTGCTGCCGAAACGGTGACACGCCCATTTTTGCGTCCGTATTTGATCGCGTTTTCGATGAGGTTCCAGAAGACCTGCTTGAGACGATCGGCATCACCATTGACCATCATTTCCTCAACGATGTCGCTCGTCATGGTGACACACTGAGATTCGGCGCGAGAACGGAGATCTTCAAAGACGGCATCAACGATTTGTTTGAGGTGAATCGGGCGGATCGCCAGAGTGATGCGTTCGCCTTCCAGGTGCGAAATCGTGAGCAGGTCATCGATCAGATGCGCGAGCCGGTCGGCGTGCTTTTCAATCATTTGCGCGAACCGCGTTGAGACGGCTGGATCGTTCATCGCGCCGCCCAGCAGCGTTTCAGCAAAACCTTTGATCATCGATAACGGTGTGCGCAGTTCGTGACTGACGTTGGCCACGAAATCGCGGCGGGTATTTTCCAACGTTTTTAACCGACTGACATCGTGAAAAACCAGGACCGCGCCCAGTCGTTGGTTGCCGTCATCGACGATGCTCGACGCATTAATCTGCAACCAACGGCTCTTGAGCCCGGGCACTTCGACTTCGTAATCGAGCACTTGTCGCTCCGTTTTGAGGCGTTCGACAATTTCCGCCAGCGAATGAAGTCGGAACGCTTCGAGAACCGTCTTGCCCGTAAGACCGTTGGCGGCATTGAAAAATTCCTGCACGGCACGGTTGCT
The DNA here is from genome assembly GCA_025934545.1 of Verrucomicrobiia bacterium. Classification (GTDB taxonomy): domain Bacteria; phylum Verrucomicrobiota; class Verrucomicrobiia; order Limisphaerales; family Palsa-1400; genus JAICXV01. Next base: position 741 of record JAICXV010000045.1, on the reverse strand, counting down.
CATTTGGATCGTGTCGCGTTCGTCCAACACCAGCAGGCCTTCGGTCATGCTGTTGAAGAGCGCGGTTTGCTGTGCTTGCAGAGCTTCCGTGCTGCTCCGTTGTTTTTCGCGCATGGCATTGATCTCCTTTTGATGAGCGAGCTCACGCACGATGAACCGATGTTGCCACCACAGATGCACTCCGACTGCGAGTGCCAAGGCGACAAATGTCAGAACGGGCCAGATCATTCAGCAACGAAACGATAGCCGACCCCGCGCGTGGTTTGAATATAATCCGCGACTGCGCCGAGCTTGTCGCGCAACCGTCGCATGTGAGTGTCGACGGTGCGGGTATCGACATATTTTTCGTAATTCCAAACCTGCTTGAGCAATTGCTCGCGTGTGCGAACAGCGCCGCGCGCCTGGATCAAATACACCAGCAGTTTGAATTCCGTCGCCGTCAGTTCGACTTTTTCGCGGTCGACGGTGACAGTGTGACGCGGAACGTCAACGAGCAGTTTGGCGAAACGATATTGCTCGCCGGCGTTCGAACCAGTAGCGCGTTGTAGAAGTTTTTTAATGCGCAGGACCAGTTCGCGCGGGCTGAACGGTTTGGTGACGTAATCGTCCGCGCCGAGTTCGAGGCCGAGCACGCGATCGATTTCCGCCGCTTTGGCGGTCAGCATGATGATCGGCACGTTTGACCGGTTGCGCAGCTCGCGGCACACCTCGGTACCGGACCGTCCCGGCAGCATGAGGTCG
>JAICXV010000523.1 GCA_025934545.1 Verrucomicrobiia bacterium | reverse complement strand
GCCATGAGCGGAGTTTCCGCCGAGCGGTGTCGGCTTGATCCATTGGCGCAATTGGCTCCAGGGAAAATGGAGTTTGCCGGTTTTCTTCGGGCCTTCCAGGCGGGAGAGAGGGATGGCGATGGAAACGGCGGGAGGACGGCATTGGTCGATTTCCGCTTTGATTGGCGCGGGCCAATTTTCCATGAGAGCAGCGAGCGGAATCAACAAAGGTTCGGACGGCGGTTCTGGCTTCGCCGGAACTGCTGGGGCCGAAGCAGCTGGAGCCGCTGTTGTTTTTGCAACGGCTGGCATCGCAATCGGTGCAGCGGGTTCGACGACGGGCGCGTGAGGCGCGGCTGGTTTTGCCGGCGCGATAATCGGAGACGGTTCGGCTGCCGGAACGGGAGCGGACCGCGAAAATTGAATGATATCACCACCGGGTGGCGGCGGTGGAACAACCATGCGCTGACGTGCGGGTGCGACGGGCGCTGTCGGAGCTACTGGAACTGCTGGGGTCGCAGGCTTGGTGTCGCGCGGCAACGGTTGCATTTCTTTCGGCGACGCGATTTGGGCTGTTCCATTTCCATCTTTGCCGAATACGCCAACGACTTCTTCGGGAATTAAGATACGTTTGCGATCGTCGCGCAGTGAAAGAAATTCGGGACTAAGGCGCGCGAGAATTTCAGAAAGGGGAATGTCGATCTGAGTAAAATCGTGTGTAGCGGTTTCGCCGAAAACGCCGGCTGGCGCGGCGCGGCGCAGTTCGCGAAATGTAACACGGACGATTCCATCGGGTAGTTGCGAGCGAATATTCGTGAGGTCGAGCGCGATCTCGTCGGTGTCACAAACTTGTTCGGCGTTCGCTAGTGCTTTGAGCGCGGGCGAGAGACGATCAAATATAGGTGCAAAGGGGAGATGAAGCCGGTTGTCTTCGGTCGCGACGGGCGCAGCCGTTGGTGTCGGCGCTTGCGCGGTCGGCACTTTTGGGGTTTGAACGCGAGCGGGCTGCGCTTGCGGGCGAGCGGGAATCGGCGGGGCCGCGGAAACGGGTTTGGCTTCAGTCGGTTGTGAGCCGAGCCACCGTTTCAGCGTGCTACCAGGCCATAAAGCTTTTAATGCGTGCATAATAAGTTTGCGAATGCGTTCTATAGCAGGTCGCAGGCCAACAGTTGAACGCGAGAAAACCCACACAAAGTCAGGCATTGGAATTGCTACAGGGGGAATTGTTAATCGCTAAATCAAAAACGAGAACGTTATTGTGCAAACCGAGACACTAATTGAATCGAGCCATGTCGAATCGAGTCCGGCCACGCCGGTTCGGCGCGACAAGATCCTGCTCGTCGACGACCAGAATGAATTGCTGGATATGTACAAGGAGTGGCTCGTCAATCTGCCGAGCCGTCCCGAAGTGCAGGCTTCCAACACCGGCGCGCGCGCGATTGCGATGTTGGATTCTGAGCCGTTTGACCTGCTCATTACCGATTTAAGAATGCCGAAAATGGACGGCCTGCAGGTGCTGGCGATTGTGCGCCGAAAATTTCCCCAATTGCGTTTGGTCGTTTTGACCGGCGTGACTGATGAAGCGTATCGCTCACGCGCTTATGCGATGGGCGTCGATCTGTTTTGCCAAAAACCGACGACGAAAGAAGAAGCGCAGGCGTTTGAAGCTTGTATCGAATCGTTGCTCGGTCGCGAAAAGGACACGGGCGGTTTTCGCGGAATTCAAAGCAAGAGTTTGATGGACATCATTCAATTGGAATGTCTGTCGCAGAGTTCTTCAGTTTTGCGTATTACTTACCAGGCTTTTGAAGGAAAAATTTGGGTGCAGGCCGGTGATGTGATTGATGCCGAAGCTGGGGTGATGACCGGTGAAGCTGCTTTCAAGGAAATCATGTCGTGGAAGACGGGCACGTTTGAAATTATGCCCGACGAACCGAATCGCACCCGGACGATTCATACGTCTTATCATGGATTGCTTCTCGATTCGGCCCAGGCGATCGATGAATCGGATACGAAACACCAGAAGAGCGACACGGATGTTGCGAAAGCAACGGGGTCGCCACTGGCGAAGTTCTCGCGTTTTGAGGGTGTGGAATTTGTCCTTGAAACCGGAGCCGAAGGCGAGGCCCCGCGCGCTTATGCGATGGAAAACGCTGAAGTCGTGGCCGGCTGGACCAAGCAGACGCGTAATCGCTTGCGGGGAATTGGTAATTTGCTTCACGCCGGCTTTCTCGGCCACGTGCAAGGGGTCGGGCTGCAACGTCACGTGACGTTGAGCGAACATGACAAGGGCGCGTTGTGCATCGGGTTTCGTCGGGACATGACGCCGGAACAAGTGCTTTTAACCACTAAACAAATTTTCACAAAATGGGTCTCTTAAGCAAATTGTTCAAATCGTCTGCGCCGGAATTGCCGCGAATTCCGGGTGGCAGCTTTACTTTAGACGCGAAGGGGAACCTGGTGAGTTCGACGGTGCCGACCTGGTTTCCGCCGTCGCACTTGCACGACATCGGCCACAATATTGTGGCGATTTTTAGGGACGCGCAGCAGGCCCAGTTGCAGTTGTCAGAGTTGATCGTCCACTATGGCGCATTGAAATTAACGGCCCGCGAGCTGCGCGGTGGCGCCATTATTTTTCTATCGCCAAAAAATGCGCAGTCATCGGTTGCGCCAGGAAATTAAACACTATGCAAAAACAAAATATCGAAGAGCTGATTGCGCAGGTGGAGAATTACTTGGAATGCTTGAAGCAATTCAATCAATTCCTCAGCCGCGCGCGTGATAAAAAATTCGGAGCGGAAGAGGAAACACAATTCCTCGAAATTAAATCCGTGCTTATCCAGCAGTTGGAATTGATTTTGTCCGTCGTTCAAAGTGAAACGATGTCCCGCGAAGACGTCCATGGAATGATCGCGACCGCGCCTTCGTTGCGCGCGTTGAGTGATTTCAATGACGGCACTCTGCGCGGCGTCGAAGCGCAATGGCACAAGATCTTTATCGCCGGCCAATGCATTTTGGGCCAGTTGAAGGTCAAGCAGCGCGAAGGCGGCAAGAGCACGGGCTTTTTTGGATTTGGAAAAAGCTAAGCGTGCCCTAAGCTCGGGCTCTCATGAGCCCATGGCTGATTGCGCTTTTGCTCGGTGTTATCGAAGGTATCACCGAATTTATTCCGGTTTCATCGACCGG
>JAICXV010000202.1 GCA_025934545.1 Verrucomicrobiia bacterium | reverse complement strand
CCCCAGGAAGCGAACATGTATAGGCCGTCGTGTGGCGCGGAAAGCACGTTGGTAAAATCCTTGCCGGTGTTTCGCCAGATTGGCGAGCGCGCCGTAACGAAACCGCTGTTGTTCAAGTATTCGCCGCCAACAAACAAATCCGGCCAGCCGTCGTTGTCGAAGTCACCCCACGCTAAAAAGGGAAAGCTCACTGCAGGTATCGCGGTTTTGATTTCTGCAAAGTTGCCGCTCACTTGCGGACTGCCGGTGTTTCGCCACACGCCCTGCGCTCCCGGCAAGAACACCGTGCCACCGCCCGTGATCTGCGCCATGAGCGTCAGGTCCGGCAACCCGTCATTGTCGAAATCGCCCCAGGCTGCCACCCCATTCAACTGTGGTAGTCCGACACCGGCGTTCGTGAATGTAGAACCGCCATTGCGCCAAACTTGCCAAGTGGTCGCCGCCAAGAGCGCCACGTCCAGCGACCCGTCATTGTCGAAGTCACCCCATCCTGCGGAAAGACCCGCTGTGGAGGGAAGGCCGGCATTTGCATTGACGAAACCGCTCCCGGTGTTTCGCCAAATTTGGTCGACTGTTCCAGTGCCCGAAGCGTTGCCGACAAGGAGAATGTCCAGGCGACCGTCATTGTCATAATCCCCCCACGCTGCCGTGCCAGCGTAAATTGAATAAACTGGAGGCAACCCGGCAACAATATTAGAGAACGGCGGCGGCGGTGGTGGAACAAACGTGGTAAAGCTCTGATTGGTGCCCCATACCTGTCCGAAAATATTCGATGCGACCGCGCGGTATTGATAGGTGCTGCCACCGCTCAGGCCAGAAAGGAATTGGTTGAAATTGATAAGGTTGGTGAATGTGCCAATGTCTTGCGGGGACGTGGCGTTGCCGTAGTTCGTGGTGACGCCCCACTCAAACCAGACGCTGGTGTCGGCTCCTTCGGGGTTGCCGATTCCGTTGAGAGTAGCACCCGACGTGGTGATCGTCGTGGCAGGCTGTGTTTCAGCGTAGGGCGTGAACGGCGCCACTCCGGAAGGGAAAGGCTGAGCGCCAAAGTTCAGGCCGAAGTTATCGCCAGCGAATGGCGCGGAGTCGTCGGTGTTCGTTCTGTTGAGATCGTCGCAGCGGAAGTAAAGGACCAACCCCGATTCGTTGCCGGTAAGGCTGCGGTTCATGTTGGTTTGAATTTGGATCCCGCTTAACGCGACGTTCCACACCGTGACCTCGTCAAGCGCACCGTTGTAAAACGATCCGCCGGCGCTATAACTGCCGAGGCGCATGAAGTCGCTATTGGTCGTTGCACTGGGCGTGCCCGTCCATGCGCGGGTCTCGCGCGGGATGCCATCGAGATAAAGTGTTCCGCGGTTTGCATCTACCGTGAACGCCAGGTGATGCCATGAGCCGTCGTTCACGAGAATATTTGTACCCAGCGGGTTTCCCAAACTACCGATTGATCCATTGGTGCCGCCATACGCAGCGTGCAGTCCCAGATTATCGACAAAAACCTGCCAGCCCGTTATGTGGTCCGATGATTTAACAATCATTCCACCCGGCGCAGGCGTTTGCTGAAACGTGTTGAACCACGCCGTAACAGTCAGCGGAAACGCGTCCAGCGCAGGTACGGACGCAACTGAGACGAAACTATTTGAACCGTTGAACTGCAAGGCGAGCCCAGCACCACCGTTGGCGTGTGCTGTCATGGCGATGACCGTCACGTTCAATGCCGCGACGACATAGGAGGAAATGTTTTTTGCCGACGCGAGCAACGACAGGCGTTTGGTTTTCATTGGTGGCTGAGGGTCACATTTATATGCTACTGCGGCGCCAAAGGCAATCAGGGGGCAAGCCTCAGTGTTCTCACAAAACAATCTCTTTTGTTACCCTTCGTCCGGGGTTGAGCAGCGGCTGGTGTAGCGCCGAGTGGCACTCGGCTGTATCGCCGATTGTCAATCGGCGGACTTGGACTATCTCTAGCGTCGCCGAACCTGTGGTGTGCGGCGACAGAGAGGTTATTCATGAGAGTGGTCTTCAATCTTTTATTTGAAATCGGGAATGGCGGATTAATGCTACGCCGTCCTCGTTAATCCGTTCACGAGCGTCAATAGTTAGAACCGACACCTGCAGGACCGCTACAAGAGAATTGGTGTGGGCGATCCTGCTGCTCCGTCCTCCCTGAAGTTGGCGGATTTAGCTGCGATAGGACTGAAACCTTTTACCGTCGGCCGTTCCCGGTCGCGCTCGAGTTTGTTAGCGTAACTTGATGATTGCGACTACCGTCTAAAATAGCAGCCGCACTAACGAAAACTAACTATTAACTACTGTGTTTTATGATGGAGAAAACTTGCCGGGATCGCGAAAACCGCGTCGAAGACATGTTTGTTTCGCGCCGTCAGTTCTTGAACCGTCTGGGTCTCGGATTTGGCGGGCTCAGCCTGACGGGGCTGGTCGGCATGGGTATTCTCCAACCGCCTGATGCTCGAGCCGTCGCAGCCGGCGAATTTTCGCCATTGGCTGCGAAAAAACCGCCGTTCCCCGCGAAAGCGAAACGGGTCCTGCACATTTTCGCCTCTGGCGCACCGTCTCATATCGACACGTTCGATCCGAAACCGTTATTGAAAAAGTTCGACGACAAGTCTTTGCCCGATGACGATCGCGGGTTGGCGTTTGCTTCACCATTCGAGTTTAAAAAATACGGCCAATCCGGCTTGGAAATGAGCGAAGTCTTTCCGTTGCTCGGTCAGCATGCCGACGACATGTGCATCATCCGCTCGATGAACACGGATATTCCCGATCACGTCGCGGCGAGTCTGATGTTGAACACAGGTTCAACCCGCCTGCCGAAGCCCAGCGTGGGTTCGTGGGTGACGTACGGGTTGGGTACGGAAAATCAAAATCTTCCGGGCTTCATCGCGTTGGCTCCGGGGCGGGTTGAACCGACCAATATTCGTTCGGCCTTTTTGCCCGGCATGTTTCAAGGCACGCCCATCAACATGTCCAGCGGTTCGATCGATAAGATGATCGAAAACATCAAAAGCAAATACGTTTCTTTGCCGGAACAACGTCGCCAGCTCGATCTGCTGCATCAGTTGAACGACGTGCATGCGCAGAACCTGCAAAAAGACGCGCAACTCGAAGCGCGACTCGAAGCCTATGAATTGGCGTATCACATGCAACTGGAAGCGACCGATGCTTTTGATCTGAGCAAAGAGCCGGAGGCGACGCGCAAAATGTACGGCACCGATACGCAACCAGGCCGCCAAATGCTGACAGCCCGACGGCTTTTGGAAAAAGGCGTTCGTTTTGTGCAGGTGTGGCACGGCGGCTGGGACCATCACACCGACATCGAAAACAACATTGCGAAAAAGGCCGGTGAAATTGATAAACCGATCGCGGCGTTGCTCAGCGATCTGAAACAACGCGGCATGCTAGAGGACACGCTGGTAATCTGGGGCGGTGAATTCGGCCGCACCCCCACAGCCGATGGCAACAGTCGCGGCAGCAATCCTGGGCGCAATCACAACAATAAAGCGTTCAGCATCTGGATGGCCGGCGGCGGTGTTAAAGGCGGCATCGCTCACGGCGCAACGGATGACTTCGGCGGACGTGCGGTCTCGGACAAAGTTCACGTGCACGACTTGCATGCGACCGTGCTTCACTTGCTCGGCTTCGATCACACGAAGCTCACGTATCGTTACAACGGCCGCGATTTCAGGTTGACCGACGTGTTTGGCGAAGTGGTGAAACCGATTTTGGCGTAAAATAAATCCGAACTGCTTTTCCAACGCCGTGAAAATCCGTGTAATTTTTGTTGGTTTGTTCCTTTGTTCCAACGCCGCTTTCGCTGAAGGGCCAAAGCTTGCCCAAAAAGAACTCGATTTCTTCGAGAACAGGATTCGGCCGATCTTCGCCGAAAACTGCTACAAATGTCACAGCGAGAGCGCGGAGAAAATCAAAGGCGGTCTGCTGCTCGATTCCCGCGACGCTTTGCGCAAAGGCGGCGAGACCGGCCCTGCCATCGTCCTGAAACATCCCGAAAAAAGTCTCCTGATCAAAGCCGTCAGCTACACCGATAAAGATTTGTTGATGCCGCCGCAGGATAAAAAATTGTCCGACCAACAAATCGCCGATCTCGAAACCTGGATCAAAATGGGCGCGCCCGATCCGCGCGATAAAGGCGTCGGCAAGGGCCACGACTATGCCATCGATTGGGACAAGGCCCGCAAGCACTGGGCCTATCAACCGGTCCACAAGCCTGCGGTGCCGAAGACGCCCGACAAAAAACATTGGGCGAAATCGCCCATCGATCGGTTCATCCTCGAAAAGCTTAACCAACAGAAACTGACTCCTTCGGCTCCAGCGGACAAAGTAACTCTCTTGCGCCGCGCCACGTTTGACCTTATAGGACTGCCGCCGACGGCCAAAGAAGTGGATGCGTTCCTCCGCGACAAATCATCTCGGGCTTTTGAGAAGGTCGTCGATCGCCTGCTCGCTTCGCCGCATTATGGGGAACGTTGGGCGCGCTATTGGCTGGACCTCGGGCAGTATGGCGACACTCGCGGGCCGCTCGGTAACGGCCGTGATAACCGTTACATTTACGCCTACACCTATCGTGATTGGGTCGTCAAAGCTTTCAATGACGACATGCCTTACGACAAATTTCTGAAGCTCCAGATTGCCGCAGACAAAATCCCCGGTCACCGTTCGCGCGATCTCGCCGCGATGGGGTTTCTGACATTAGGCCAGCGCTTCAACAATTCACAAAACGATATCATCGACAACCGCATCACGATTCTGTGCCAAAGCACAATGGCGCTAACGGCGAACTGCGCGCGCTGCCACGACCATAAATTCGATCCCATTCCGACCAAGGATTATTATTCGTTGCACGGCATTTTCGCGAGTTCGACAGAACCTAAAGAAGAACCATTGCTCGAAGCGCCAAAAGACACTCCAGCCTATCGTGAATTCGTAAAAGAACTGAACGTCCGGCAAAACGCATACGACGATTTCCGCATCAGCACCGCCAACGAACTTGGCGATGAACTCTGCAACAAAGCTGGCGACTATATGATGGCGTTGGTTAATTACAAAAAAGGCAATGGCGACCTGACGCGCAACGGGTATCTTCTAAAGCACGATTTGATACCGCAGTGGGGCGCGTCGTGGGAAAACAACCTGCGCTTCCTCGAAAAAAAGAAGGACCCTGTTTTTGCGGCCTGGTTTGAATTCTGCAAATTGGACGAGACCAATTTTTCCGAAGCCGCAAAGGAACTTTCAAAGACCATCTGCGAGTCCAACGATCCCAAAAAATACAATCCAGTCGTGGCAAAACTCTTTTGCGAACCGCCGTCGTCCCTCGATCAAGTCGCTTCGCGGTATGCCGGCCTTTTTTACCGCATCAACAAAGAGTGGCAGGACGTTCTGCGCGCGTATGAAATCACCAAACGCGCTTCGTCCGAGCCAGTGCCCGAGCCGGAAAATCTGCCCGATCAAGCCGAGGATGAGGTCCGCGATCTGATGTATG
>JAICXV010000131.1 GCA_025934545.1 Verrucomicrobiia bacterium | reverse complement strand
GGTGGTGGAACGCATCTGCTGTCCGCTTGGGATGGACAGCACTCGAGTCACTCTACCGCCCGAACAGAAGATTCGGTTCGCCACCGGCCACGCGATGCCGGGCCATCGGGTGCGCAGCTATACGGGGCCATCGAAATACCCTGCAGCCGGCAGCTTGCGGTCGACGGCGAATGACCTGTTAAAATTTGTAGCTGCGTTTGCCGGCATCCATCCATCGCCCTTAAGCGCGGTGATGGATGAAGCAAGGAAACCGCACGCGTCCGCCACTGGAGAAAATCGACGGCTCGCTTGGTTCGAAAGCGGCGATGTTTTTGAACATGGCGGGTTGACGGACGGGTTCCAGACAGAAATGGCCTTCGACACCAAAAATCGGCGGGCGGTCGTTGTTTTGTCCAACTGCCGGGGATTTAGCACGCTCGTCCCCACGATTTGGAAGCCGTTGTTGTACGGCGCACGTCCAAAACCAACGAACATGGTTGTCGTAGACTCGACGATGCTTAACGAGTGCGTCGGTTTTTACCAGTTTAACAAGCCTTCCGGAGGGCTGGCGGTTCGTCGCGACGGAGGACGATTACTGGCGCAATGGGTTTCACCGTCGGTTCAGTTTTCGCCGTACGAAATATTCCCGATTTCGCCGACGACATTTCAAAATAATTTTTGGGGCGTGCAAGTGGAGTTTCAACCCGCCGCGCATCTACTGACACAAATCACACTGACGAGCATCGGGCCCTTTTCAGGATTTCGTGATCCGTTGAAATTGACGAGGATTTCGGCGACACCGCCGCCGGTGCCAATGCCAGTGCACCTCGATCGAGATGCTTACGAAAACAAAGTGGGACAATATCGAAAGACTATTCTCTTCGGCCTGATTGGAATCGGGCCCACCCTGAACATTTCACATCGGACCGATGAAACAGGAGATCACTTGATTGCGACTGTGCGCGGCTATGGCACAGAGGAAGTTTTTCCGGTTACAACGAACAGTTTTGTATTGGCTCCGGATACTGCAGGTAATCTTGCTCTCCACTTTGTCGAAAACAGCAACAGGCGCACGAAGTCAGTTTTAGTGAACTGGAACGGAAAGAAAATTCATGCTACCCACATTTCCAGCCTGCCTGTAGGGAAGTAGTTGTTGAAATCCAAAATAGAAAGTGCGAGCGGAGATTTTCGCCTCCGCTCGCGTGCGCTTTGCCACAAAGTGGCGTTCGGATCGGAATTATTTGTTTAACTGTCGTTGGGTTTCTGCTTCCAGCGGATGCTTCGGTTCGACGTCGTTGCCCGAAACTTGTTTTGGTTCCGGGTTAGACGCGAAGACTGTGGCGAGGAAGTCGTCGACTCTCCGGTTTTCAATCAGACCGAATTGCCGCAGCAAACCAACGTCGATAAACCGGCCAGCGAGTTCGCTGACGGGTAAATATTCGTCGATGAGCTGCAACACTCGCACGTAGTCGCCTTCTTCCGGGTCGATGTCCGATAACCAATCGAGGAAGTTTTTCTTGTCCTTCCAATCGGTTTTCTTTTTCTCGGTTTCACCGTCTGGTAGTTCGGCTTCGCGGAAGAAGAGTTTCGCGTCGTCGCGGATCACTCGTTCGTCGCCGAGCAACCACAGCAATACAGCGGCGTGTTGCAGGCTGGAACGAGCGTTCGTGACGATGCGCGTCTTCGGCGAGCGTTGCATCAACACGGAGCGGATTACCAACACGGTGTCCGCAGGGATTTCGCCTGTGCCGATCAATTCGAGTTCGACCTCTTCGGGTTCGTTCAAAAGGATCTGGCCCAGGTCTTGGATGCGATCGATATACCAATCGTCATTTCGCCACATGATCCGGATCTGGACCCGGTGGCGGTCTTGCCATGACTTTACGTTCATTTGTTTTCTCCGATTTTAAATTTTTTCTGTCGTTCATAATTGTTTTGAAAAAGTACGGGCGGAAGCGCCGGTTCGCGACTACCTCCGCCCGCGTTGTTTGTTTATTCAGGTGCGACCGGGCGTTCGCGAACGAAGTCCGCGATGACGGCCGGGACGCTGGTATCGAAGCCGACGACGTCGAGCATGCCGCGATCGTTCGGGTCAGCGAGGGTGAAGCCGTTGGAGGTCGTGCCAACAACGACTGTCTTCGCGTCACCATTGAACTCATCGCGATACGCACGCAACGCTTGCGCCGGATGGATGTTGCCCGCCCACGTTTCGCTGTCGGTGTAGGTCACAAAACCAGACACAGTCAGCTTATTGCGGCGAGCCCAAACCATCGGCAACGCGCAGTCGGTGCCGCCCATTGGGATCGCTTCGATCCTCTTGATGACGTCGGCCAGGCGCATGCGCGGCGAGATGTTGACCCGAGTAACACCCGGTTCGCCACCGCCGTGCATACCGCCGAAACCACCGCGAGAGGGCGCCGAGAATGCGATAATTTCGCAATCCGGTTCCGTTGCGGCAGTGATGAGCGCCATTGCCGCGCTTGCTTCACGTGCGCTGATGCATGAGCCGGCGATCATCGACATAGCCATCGAACCGCTCACGTCGAGCGCGAGCAGCAACGGTTTGTTGCATGGCTGAACGTTTTGGAACGTTGCGTAAAACGCGTCGTCCAAAGCGTCGACGACCGCCGATGCCGGCGACCATGTGAGCGAGCCCTTGTCGCCGCGACCTTGTGCGTAGATTTTCTGCGCGACAAGGACGGCGAGCGGATGGATGCGCGCGCGTTTGAGGGCAGCTTCGTCGCCCAGCTTGCGAACAATGAAACGCTTTGCGTCACTGAACGGGCCGAGCAAACCGATGCTGGTCATCTTGCCGAGGTTGCGGATCATCGCTGTCATCGGCATGCGTTCGAGCAAGGCTTCCCAAACAACGCGCTCGTTGAGCCATTGCGTTGGGATCGCTTCGCGCGGCAAACCGAAATCAGTGATGAGTTTCACGATGTCGGTTGCGCTCGAAGCTTGCTTTGCGAGTTCGAATGCTTCGACGAGTTTTGGCAATGCGCCGACTGCGCCATACGTCGCTTCGCGATTTTCACCGCGAACATTGCGGGTCACAGTGCGTTCGCCGAGCGAATCCGCGCCTGCCAGCATCCAGCGGAAAACCGCGTCGTGCTCGACAGACGGAGCCTTCGGGTGCGCGAGACGGAGCAAGTCAGCGTGCGACCAACCGTCGCGTTGCTGATACTTGACCGCCTGGTGCGCGAGGTCATCGGCAGTGCGATCCACATACCAATGACCGATCGCGTTGCGCAGGCCACGGCCCCAACCACGCATCGCGTTGACATATTCCGCGAAGTGGAAGAGGTGCGTGCCGATGCGGCAGACCTTCGGCAATGCGTTGAACGCCGCAGCGCGTGCGGCCGCATCGCCGTGAGTCACCACGAGTGCCAAGGTGAAGCTCGCAGGATCATTCTTCGGAGCGCGACCCGCATCGCTGATCTCAACGACGCGGTTCACAACGCGAATGCCATCAGTCTTGATGCAGCGCACGACAGCGTCGTGGTTCTGCTTCACGAGGTCGCGCTGCGCGATATAATAAGTGCCGCCTTCCGCACCGAGGATAAGGAAGCGGTCGAGGCGCGCCCAGTTATCGACTTTCCATGAGTAACCACGGCCGGAATTCGCGACCTGGTTCGAGCCCGGGATGCGCTGTGATTGCGGCGTGATGCGGCGGTTAAAGAGTTTTGCGTAGTTAAGAGCCATAGTGCCCTCCTTTCATTTTTGGTTTGAGATTTTCAGTCGCGGAAAAAAGTGTTTCTTCCGTTTGCCGTCGAAACGGCCTGAGCGCAGGCAACAGTTCTTAAAACCTGTGCCCTGAACCGCATGGACAGAGGTCCTTGCGTCCGAGTTTTTCGCTCAATTGCTTGTTCCCATGCACGATTTGCACGCCGCGTTTGACGCGCGTCTCGCTCGGGAAACCTTTCCGACGTTTGCTGGTGATTTCGAACGTTGGTTCGTCGTGATCATGATGGTTCTGGTGCATAGGACCTCCGGGTTGATGGTTATGGTTTAAAAAACGCGGGCAAGAAATCGACCGTGGATAATCCTGACGTGCTGCCGTTACACCATCGCGCGAACGCGAAGCGGAATTGAACCGCTGTCTTCAGGTTCCGATAACCCACAATCTACGGCCCGCTAAAAATCAGATGGGCAAGGGACGCTGTGGAAAACTCCTTGCGGAGGCTGCTCTACCACTGAGCTACCCCGCCAAATAAGCGGGGATTGGATTCGAACCAATGACACGCGATAATCCACAACTTCGGCCCATCAGAGTAATCGACGGATAAAAGACGAACTGGGAGGTTTACGTGCTCTACCACTGAGCTACCTCGGCATTTGGAGCCGAAGGCTGGACTCGAACCAGCGACCGCGTCGTTATCAACGATAACCCAATCCTGCGACCCGTCGAAAATTGGAGACGGACAAAAGGCGAGATGGGAAGTTCAGCCTTGCGGCTGACGCGGGGGTCGAACCCGCTTGTCCTTTCGGACTTACCGATAACCCAAGCTCTACGGCCCGTCTAAAAACTCGATGGACAAAAAATATTGTGGACTAGAAACAAGATGGTGGGCCTCGAACCCACGTCTCCGGAATTGCTTCCGGCGCTCTGTCGCTATTGAGCTACATCCGCGTACTGTTTCGTTTTTCGTGCGATAACCCACAATGGCGGCCCATCGAAATTGAATTGGTCAGGAAGCCGGGATTCGCACCCGGACCGTTCGCTTCACGGGCGAAGATGCTGCTGTTACACCACAATCCTGATTGGAGCCTCTGGTCGGACTCGCACCGACGTATCCGAGTTTACAAAACTCGCCCTGTAGCTGCTGAGGCACAGAGGCACTTCAAAATGACGAAGGACGAATGACCAATGACGAAAGAATTTCTATGCACGAATTCCAAATTCGTCATTAGTCATTGGTGCTTCTTTCGTCATTCGAGCTTCGACATTCGTCATTCCAAAAATGGTGCTCTCACGTGGATTTGCACCACGAACTTCCGCCTTCGCAGAGCGGCGTGCAGAATTCTAATTACACCTTGAGAGCAAACTGGCATCCGTGATCGGACTCGCACCGATTAGGCTCTGCTTGAAGGGCAGACTGCTCGAACTGCTTTGCATTCACGGACAGCGCAAATTCAAAATGCAGAATTCAGAATGCAGAATGGGAATTTTGAATTCTGCATTTTGCCTTTTGCATTGAAAAGGGCCGACGCGCACGCGACTGCGCGGCGGCGGTAGGGACTAGCGCCTTACGGCGCGCGTCTTGTAGGTGAGGAGCGGTCGAAATGTCGCGATGACCGAGATCAGTCCTGCCTCACGCAGGTCGTCGATGACGACGTCGATGTTTTTGTAAGCGGCGGGCGCTTCTTCGTAGAGCAACTCGCGTTGTTCGCAGATGACGCGGCCGCCTAATGCAGTTTGCGTCAACTCAGCTACGGTGAAACGCTCGCGCATGCGCGCGCGTGTTTCGGTGCGGGCCCATTTGCGGCCGGCGCCGTGCGCGAGCGACCAGGCGTGACTCGCGCCGTCGCCGATCGGTTTAACGACATAGGTCAACGAACCACGCGAACCGGGGATGATGACGAATTCACCCTCGCTGGTGACGGCGCCTTTGCGGTGGATCCAGGAATCGCCACAGCGCGTGATGCTGTTGTGGCAATTGTCCCAAACGCACTCACCGCGCGCGCCGAGTTTCTCCATGAAACGTTGCGCAAGCAGTTGGCGATTGCCTTTTGCCCAACGCACGGCGAAGTCGTGGCCGCGCAGGTATTCTGCGCCGGCGACTGATTCGGGATCTGCGCCAACGCCGCGATAGTTGTCGACATATTCACGCAACGTCGCTTCGCCAAGACCACGTGAACCGCTGTGAACGAGCACGACAAGTTCATCTTTCCCGACGCCGACGCGTTTGAATTCCTTGGCGTTGATGATTTGTTCGACGGCTTGAACTTCAGCGAAGTGATTGCCACCGCCGAGCGTGCCGAACGAACTGTCGAATTCGGTGGAGTCCAACTCCGCTTCGGCGAGCGCTTCGGCAACGTCGCCGTTCCACGGGTGCTCGAGTTGAAACTCGAGCTTAGCCCACGCATCGAGCTTTGCTTTTCGACGGGGCAGATCAGTCGCGAACAAGGCCATGCCGCAGCCGATGTCATTACCGATGAGATGCGGGTAGATGATTCCTTCGGTGACGAAGGCAGCGCCATTGGCGGTGTACTTGCCCGGATGCAAATCCGGGAAGCCAACTGCGTGAGTGACGCCATCGAGTTGCGCGGTCGCGTGTAATTGACGGACGGCTTCGCCTTCGATCCAGCTTTTGCTGGACGCAAAAAGGCGAACGGTCGATTTGGTTTCGATAGTCATAGCGGTTGAGAGTTGATGGTTGTTGTCAGTGAGTGGCCCCCGAGGTTGGTATCGCGCCAACGTCTCCTCGTCTTCAGCGAGGCGCTAATCTGTCTCAGCTACTCGGAGTGGCTTGGCGAGCCGTAGCACAAAGTGCGAAGGCTGGTCGTCCCGGCAGGTAACGCTCCTGCGTCTTGCGGTTATCGGCCGCGGGCTCTGCTTTTGAGCTACAGGACGGTTGAAATTGGAGCGCGGACTTTAGTCCGCTTCGGCTCACGAGCGTTTGATTGCATCGCGCCGTGAAGCG
>JAICXV010000615.1 GCA_025934545.1 Verrucomicrobiia bacterium | reverse complement strand
TAATCGAGAGGCCCTATCTTCGCATCGCCTGCGGGCAAGATCAGATTGTTCTCGTTCACGGAGCGAACGACATCCATCGGACTGAGTTGGTGCGCCTCCAACTTCAACGGATCGACATACACCATGATCTGGCGATAGCGGCCGCCGAAGGGTTGCGGCACCGACGCGCCCGGCACGTTCGCGACCTGATTGCGAATTGTGTATTGTCCATGGTCACGCAACTCCGCTTCCTGCATCCCTTCGCCCTTTAACGTGATCAAACAAACCGGCAAGCTCGATGCATCGAACTTCAGCACCACGGGCGGCAAAGTCCCCGGCGGAAGTTTTCGCAAGTTAGCCCCCGCGAGGTTGGCAATGCTCGTCACCGCCGAATCGGCATTCACACCCGGCTGAAAAAATACTTTGATCAAACTGACACCCGGCAACGATCGCGACTCAATGTGATCGATGCCGCTGCCCAATGTAAAAAATCGCTCGAACCGACCGGTGATGTCCGTTTCGATCTGCTCCGGCGGCATGCCTGAATAAAACGTCGCGACGACAACGACCGGAATTCGAATCGTCGGAAACAAATCCACCGGCATGCGCACCAGGCTCGTGATGCCCACCACGCAAATAACGAGGCAGACCACGATAATAAAATATGGATAGCGAAGCGAGAAACGGGACATAACGTTAAACGGGCGCGCTGCGAAACTTTCTAACCGCCGACCGGAGCGCCTCGATATCCGCGTCGGCTTTGCACAACGAAATCAGTTCCCGTTCGCGGTCCATCATGCGTGCCGCCACTGTTGGAATTTCGGTCGCGATTTCAGCCGGAATCGAGATCAGTCCATGGCAATCGCCATGCAACAAATCTCCTGGCTGAATTTTCAAACCGGCAATTTCAACAGGAGTTCCCATTTCCACCAGGTGCGCGTAAGCGTGTGATACCGCCGCGCAGCTGGCGAACGCGGCAAAGCCGAGTGATTCCAATGCCGGCAAATCCCGCACTGCTCCGTTTGTCACCACGCCAACGCAACCGAGCGCCCGTAAAATATTCGCGTGCACTTCTCCCACCAACGCGCCCAGTCCCGATTGCGGACCCACGTCCTCAATAACAACCATTCGGGGTCCGGGATATTTTCCAATTTCGTTCCACCATTGCGTGTGTTCCAAATAATTGTGGCCGGTGGCAGGCGGCGACGAACAACGAATTTTCACCGTGACGGCATATCCGACAACCGGTTTTTGTTGCGGAAACATCGCGCGCACGCCCGCGCCGGAAAAACCTTCGTTGCGCAAACGCGTCTCGAACGTTTCGATTGCATTGGCCACCGCGCACGTGCTCAAACGGCGTAACGCCTGCAATTGATCTGGGGTCAGAGGGGCCTCCATCTTCGATTATTCTTTTCCGCGCGCGCTCGCCACCAACAACTTGGGCGATACTTTCTGGCCAACGCGCACTTGCGCGCGATTGCCAATCATAACCGTGTCGCCTTCGCTCAATCCGTTGAGGATTTCAACTTCGGTCGATGTCTCCAAACCAGTAACAACCGCCCGCTCTTCAATCTCACCGTTCTTGTTGACGAGAAAAACCGAGGTTTTTTGCTGACGCGACACTGCTTCGATCGGAAGCGCGAGCACGCCTTTGCGCTGTTCCGTCGCGAGCGACACCGTTGCATACATTCCCGGAACGAGCTTCAAATCAGCGTTGGCAACGTCCGCTTCCACATCCATCGTGCGCGTCGCCGTATCAATTTGACGAGTGAACCGCGAAATTTTTGCGTCGAAGTTCGTCGACAGACCGGGAATATGCACCTCGATTTCAGCGTCCTGCTTAATCATCGGCACGTATGAAACCGAAACCGGAAAAATCAATCGCAACTTATCATTTTGCGAAAGCCGCACAATTCGGCTGCTCGTCGACGTTCCCTGCACCAACGCGCCGGGATCGACAGACCGCCTCGTTATCACGCCGCTGAAAGGTGCCGTGATTTTGCAAAAGCCCAGCATCGTGTTGAGCTTTTTGACGTCCGCGACGGCAATCGCCACCTGATCTTTGGCCGCCGCTAGCGCCGCTTCCGCCATGTGGTCTTTCGACCGAACCAAATCGACATCCTGTTGCGCGATCAAGTTTGGTTGCGCCTTGTCCGCCGACATCAACCGCGTGTAAGCCAAATGCGTTTCTTCATGGTCGGACTCCGCCTTTTTGACTTCCTCTTCGCTGCGCTGCTGAGTCGCGACCGCGTGCTCAAGGTCGTCCTTCAATTCCGGCACTTCCACATTCGCGATGACTTGTCCGGCATCGACGTGATCGCCAACATCGACGGTAATATTTTGGAGAAAGCCCGAGACCTTCGAATAAATTTCCACTTCCTGGAACGGACGGAACTCCGCCTCAAACGTTTGTTGCAACGACAAATCGTGCCGCGCCACCTTCACCGCAGCGACCGTCACCGCGTCAGGCGCTTCCTCACCGGTGCTCGCGCGAGTTTTGCGCGCGGGAAAAAAAAGCAAATAGGCAACAACGACCGCTACCGCAACCGCCGCGATTCTCCAAGTCAATTGCAATCGCGCGTTGACAATGCGCTCTCCGCCGTCCGCCTCCGGTTTTAATCCATCTGACATACGATTAAATTAATCTTTGTAATGATTTCCCCTACACGCCCCGCCACG
>JAICXV010000420.1 GCA_025934545.1 Verrucomicrobiia bacterium | reverse complement strand
TTACTGATTACTCATTACTTGGAATGAATATCGGTTTGTTTGGCGGTTCGTTTGACCCGGTGCACCTCGGGCATCTGCTCGTGGCGCAAGCCGCCAGGGAAGAGCTGGAGCTCGACCGCGTGTTTTTCATTCCCGCCGCGCACTCGCCCTTCAAACCGCAAAGCCACGCTTCACCCGCCGCAGAACGCCTGCGCTTGTTGCGGTTGGCGCTTTGCGGTTACATCTGGGCTGAAATCGACGAGCAGGAAATTCAGCGGGGTGGCATATCTTATTCGATCGACACCGTGCGCGATTATTTGAAGCGGTTTCCAAAAGCGACGCTCTATTACCTGATTGGCGCAGACAACGTCGCCACGCTCCCAAAATGGCGTGACGCCAACGAACTCGCTGGGGCAACGGAATTCCTCGTTATTCCTAGGCCGGGCCAGCAGCCGATGGATTTGCCTTCACCATTCCATGGAAAAACTCTCCGCGGATTTCCGTTGGCCGTTTCTTCGTCGGAAATTCGCGAGCGCGTTCGGAAGGGCTTGCCCATCCGCAACCTCGTTACTCCAGCAGTGGAAGAAGCCATCAAGCGAGATGGGATGTACATCTAAATTCACATCACCAATTTCGAATTCCACGGTTCCCACTTCGGATTTCGGATTTCGAGCTTCGGCTTTTAGTGATGAAGATGGCACTCGTTGTTTTCCAGCGCCGCGTGATGACTCAATCGAGTTAGGAAAGATCGCGTCCACGCCGATTCACTTTCCCATCCAGTATGCAATTGATGACCGCCGCGTTCAGCGGGCGACGGCAGAATTCGATTGATCAACGAACTAATCGCCGCGCTCACTCCCGGCATCAGTTCATTCGCGGCCACCGCAACTCTCGCGTGGGCTCCCAAAACCAGCCGCGACGAGCCTTGTCTGCATGCCGCGATAATTTTGCGCGCAGCCCGCTCAGCGTTCATCGACAGAAACGGCATCGAATCGACAATGTGAAACCATGCGTATTCTTTTTTGTGGCTACCTTTATAGAGCGCGTGCGGCGGCGAACCGGTTCGGATCGGACACGGACAAACCGTCGTCACAAAAATATTTTCGCGCCGCAATTCCGCGCGGCAAGCATCGGAAAAACCGACGAGCGCAAACTTGCTCGCCGTATAAGGCGCCATGTGCGGCACGGCCACTTTCCCGCCGATGGATGCGATGTTCACGATGCGCGCGCCATTCACGAGGCGCAGCCAGGGCAACGCTGCCATGGTCGTGTAAACCGGTCCCCAGAAATGCACATCCATCGCGTCTTCGAAATCCTGCGTTGTCATGTGTTCGAGCGGGCCGACTTGAATAATGCCGGCGTTATTCACCAGCACATCGATGTGTCCATAATGCTCCCGCACGCGAGCGATAGCATCGCCGACCTGGACCTGGTCTTTGATATTGCACGCGACGGTGAAAACGTCCGCGCCACGCCTGCGCAAATCGTTTTCGGCTTCGATCAATTCCAGTTTATTACGCGCGATCAACGCCAGCTTCGCGCCTTCACGCGCGAATTTCCGCGCGAGTACGAGGCCGAGTCCGCGCGAACCACCGGTGATAACAACAGTGCGGTCGTGAAAAGAATATCTGTTTCGCCATAACGATGCCGCCGCCGCCGCACCAAGGCCAAGCCCGGCATATAATAATGGAGTCGTCCAATTGATCCGCGAAGTTGCCCGTGACCGTTTCATAACCCCACATCTACCTAACATCGAACCGCCGCCGCCGCTACGCGCATTATCTTATAGGCAGATGGATGAGAGAAACCGCTCGTGGGAGCGCGAAGCGTATGGAGTGCGTGCGGCTTGCCGCCGCTTTTTAAATCTGATCTGCGCGATGGTTGGCGAACAATACTAAGCCGCAGCCTGGCCCGCGCGTCGGCGAACCAACGGCTGGGTTTGGCCGAGGACAACTTGTTTGGTGATGGTGACGCCGATGACATCTTCTGATGTTGGAACATCGTACATCACATCGAGCATCAGCCGTTCCAGCAGGCTGCGCAAAGCGCGCGCGCCGGTGCCTTTGCGAATCGCCTGGGAGGCCAGTTCGCGCAAAGCGTCGGGCGTAAATTCCAGTTCGACACCTTCCATCGCGAGCAATTTCCCGAACTGCTTGGTCAAAGCATTCTTGGTATCTGTCAAGATCGCGACGAGTTGATCTTCCGTGAGTTCTTCGAGAACGGTGGTCATCGGCAAGCGCCCAACGAATTCAGGAATGAAACCGTAGGAGATCAGGTCTTCCGGTTCGACATGTTGCAAAACTTTCGCGCGTTGAACGGTCGAAATTTTCACGCCTTGTTCGGCCGCGCCAAAACCCATCACTCGATTGCCGAGGCGACGTTGGATGATTTTTTCCAATCCAATGAACGCGCCACCGCAAATGAACAGGATGCCGCTGGTGTCGACGCGAATATATTCCTGCTGCGGATGTTTGCGTCCGCCTTGCGGAGGCACATTGCAAACCGTGCCTTCCAAAATTTTCAGCAGTGCCTGTTGCACGCCTTCGCCGGAAACGTCGCGCGTGATCGAAACATTTTCCGTCTTGCGCGCGATCTTGTCGATTTCGTCGATGTACACGATGCCCATCTGGGCGCGCTTGACGTCGTAATCGGATGCCTGGAGCAGACGAAGAATAATATTTTCCACGTCTTCGCCGACATAACCGGCCTCAGTCAAAGTCGTCGCATCAGCAATCGCGAACGGCACATCCAGAATTTTCGCGAGCGTGCGGGCCAGCAACGTTTTGCCGGAACCGGTCGGGCCGATCAGGAGGATGTTGCTCTTTTCAATTTCAACTTCGGCATGCCCAGCGCTGAGCGATGATTCCGCGCCTTCCTGCAGGATGCGCTTGAAATGATTGTGGACCGCGACCGAAAGCGTTTTCTTGGCGTGCGGCTGCCCGATGCAATGAGCGTCCAGATGCCGGGCAATGTCCGCCGGCTTTGGAATGTTGAATTTTGGCAGGGTCTTTTTCGAGTCTGCCGACAGTTCTTTATCGAGGACGCTCTTGCAGAGAGTGATGCAATTGTCGCAGATGTAAACGCCGGGGCCGGCGATAAGTTTTTTTACTTCCGCGTGTGATTTTCCACAAAAGCTGCAGAGCGTGATGTTGCTTGGCCGAGCCATTCTTACGCTATTTTCGCAGGGGGCCTTCCATCCGTCAAACCGGGAATTTCCTTACGCGATTGCACGACTTCATCGACCAGACCATAGGCTTTTGCCTCGTCGGACGTCATGAAATTGTCCCGGTCACAATCCTTTTCGACCTGCTCGATCGGTTTGCCGGTGTGCTTGGAAATAATCGAGTTCAGACGGTTCTTGAGCCGCAGCATATATTTAACGCGGATTTCCACGTCACTGGCCTGACCTTCCGCGCCGCCGAGCACCTGGTGAATCATGATGTTTGCATTCGGCAGGGCAAAGCGTTTGCCCTTCGTGCCGCCGCAAAGCAACACCGCGCCCATGCTGGCCGCCTGGCCGATGCAATAGGTGTTTGTGTCGCAGGTGAGAAATTGCATCGTATCGTAAATCGCCAGACCCGCCGTCACGCTGCCGCCGGGCGAGTTGATGTAAAGATGGATATCCTTCTTCGGATCACTCATTTGCAGGAAGAGCATTTGCGCGATGATGAGATTCGCGACCATGTCGTCCACGGGCGTCCCGAGAAAAACGATGCGGTCGACGAGCAGGCGCGAATAGATGTCGTAGCCGCGTTCGCCGCGTCCGG
>JAICXV010000149.1 GCA_025934545.1 Verrucomicrobiia bacterium | reverse complement strand
GATTATTACAAAGTGCAAATCAAGCTGCTGATTCAGGAGCCAACGCCTGGACCGGCAAGTTTGCCGCCGATTATCACACCAATTTCACCTGTGTTGCCGGGCAACAGCCCGTCTGTGCCGATAACACCGCCGAACAATCAAGGCTAATCGAAACGTTTTGAACAGACCCGGAGCAACTTGTCTTGCTCCGGGTTTTTTGTTTATCTAACCCCAGTGCAACTCAAGAGAGCCACGTCTGCTCCGGTTTTAATTGCTGCGTGCGTTATTGCACTGGCCTGCTTCTTTGAACTTAGCGAGACGGGATTTTTTCAACAACTTGAGCTGTTGACGTATGATGGGCGGGTCAAACTCACGCACAAACTGGATCGCAAATCTCCGGCGGCCACGAACCTCGCGTTTGTTGACATCAACGATTACACCATTGAGTTGGTTAACTCCGGCCTGCTCGGACAGCAGTATGGGCTTTATTGGCCGCGACATGTCTACGGCAAGGCGCTCCAAGAATTAGCGTTTGATGACGCGAAAGCGGTTGCGTTCGACGTGATCTTCGCGGAAAGGCGCAACGATCAATTCGTCGATCTCAAGGACCCTGATACCAAAGAGGTCCAGCGCGTTTCCTCAGACTGGCTTTTCGCCAATGACCTGCGGAATTCGGGTATTGCAATATTAGCGGCGGATAGTGAGGTCATGCCTCACCCGATGTTTGCAACGAATGCGTCGGCAGTTGCCAATATCACGGTAGATCGCGATCGCGATGGAGTATTGCGGCGCGATGTGCCGTTCAAAGATTACCGCGACTGGGACCCGATCATTCGCCGCTTCGCCGCAAAAAATGGTTATTCAATCAACAGGACGCAAGTTGAGTCGAACCGGCTCGTGTTCATCAGGCCACTTTATAAAATTAATTCGGCGCGCGACGAGCAAACGGAAGTGATCATTCCGACGGATGACAAGGGGATGGTCAGTGCAACAAATCTTGGGCTGACGCCGAACCCTCCTGATATTCCAGACAAAATTGTTCCTTTCACGAATTTCCGGGCGTGGAGCCTTGGCATCATTCTGGCGGCTCGCCAATTAAAGCTCAATCTTGACGACACGACAATTGAGCCGCACCGAATCGTGTTGCACGGCGATAATGGTGTTACACGCGTCATTCCACTGGAAGCCGACGGCAGTTTTTACATCCAGTGGAGTCTTGGCCCAAATGACGAACGGTTGACGCGAGAATCATTCGGGCAGGTTCTTTATTCACGCGTGCTGAGAGATCAAGGGGAAACGGTATCCGAAAGTTGGAGCAAGAAATTTCAGAACAAGCTGGTGATTATCGGTTCGACCGCGACCGGTAATGATCTGGCTGACCTTGGAACGACGCCACTGGGCAAGTCGACATTTCTGGTGAGCAAACATTGGAACGTCGCGAATTCGATCATCACCGGACAATTTGTGACGACGTTGCCGCAGTGGCTAAAGCTCCTGCTGATCGCGGTGATGGGCGGCCTGGCCAGCTTTATTACGTGGCGCGTGACCAAACCATTTTACGGGTTGCTGTTCTTTTTGACTGTCGCGGTGGCATATCTGGCCGTGGCTTGTGGACTGCATTTGGAACAGCGGATATGGGTGCCGATCGTTCTTCCAGTGTTCTTTTCTGGCTTGGTTACGACCGGTGTTACCCTGGCGTATCGCGTGCTCGTTGAACAAACAGAACGTCAACGTATCAAAACGGTTTTCTCCAAAGTTGTTTCGCCGGTCATCGTCAATGAACTGTTGAAAACAGAAGGCGTGCGGGTCGACGGTGTGCGCCGGCGCATTACCGTTTATTTCGCCGATGTGCGCGGGTTTACGGAATTGACCGATACCATGCAGCAGACGGCGGATAATTATATTCTCGAACATAAGTTGTCCGCGCAAGACGCCGAAACGTATCTGGCGGAACAAGCGCGCGAGACGCTGAACACCGTCAGCACTTATCTCAGCATCATCGCCGACACGATCAAGCAACGGAATGGGACGTTTGATAAATACATTGGCGATTGCGTGATGGCATTTTGGGGCGCGCCGATTTCCAATCCACGGCACGCGGTCGATTGCGTCATGGCGGCGATCGATGCGCAACGCGGGCTGGCCAGTTTGAATGAGGGCCGGAAAGCCGAAAATGCGCGACGCGCGGAAGAAAATATCCAGCGCGCGGCGATGAATTTACCGGGTTTGCCAATGTTGCCGGTGCTTTCGATGGGGAGCGGAATCAATACAGGTGATGCTGTAGTTGGCGAAATGGGCTCTGCTGAGCAAACGAATTACATGGTGTTCGGGCGTGAAGTGAATCTTGCGTCCCGATTGGAAGGCGTCTCGGGTCACGGCCGTATTATCATCGGTGAATCGACGTATTTGGATTTAAAACAATTTGAACCAACGCTGGCATCGACGTGCATTGAATTGCCGCCGAAAGAAGTGAAAGGATTTCGCACCGCGGTGAAAATTTATGAGGTTCCGTGGAAATTGCCCGGCAGCGCCGATACAACGATGGTAAGTCAAGGCGCCGCCGGTCAACTGCCAAAAGGCGGAACTCCCAACGTTCCTGCCGCCGCGTGAAAACTCTCCATCTCTATTTGACGCGACAAGTGCTGGCGACGCTCGGCATGACCGTGATGGTGTTCACGTTCGTGTTGCTGCTCGGCAATTTGTTGAAAGAAATTCTGGCGCTGGTCATCAACCATCAGGCGAATCTTGGGTTGGTGCTGCACGCGTTGGCCTTGCTGATTCCGTTCGTCCTCGCGTTTGCGTTACCGATTGGAATGTTGACCGCGGCGTTGCTCGTGTTTGGAAGGTTCAGTGCGGATCAGGAACTGACGGCCGCGCGCGCGGGCGGGTTGAGCCTCGTGAGTTTGTCGGCGCCGGTTCTGATTTTGAGTTTGTTGCTGAGCGGCGTTTGTGCCTGGCTCAATTTGCAGGTCGCGCCCGCCAGCCGTGTGGCTTATAAAAACCTCCTTTACGAAGCCGGCATGGCGCAGCCGACGCGCGCGTTGCAGGCGAATCAATATGTCGAATTGGGTAAATACACACTCTACGTTTCCAAAGTCCAGAAGGACGGCGTCCATGTCGAAAACGTGCTGCTTTACGAATACGACGATAAACACGATTTGCACGCGGTCATTCGCTCGCCGACGGGCGCGTTGACGACGCAATCGAACAATCTCCAGCTCGTTCTCGACAAGCCATACATCATGTTGAACGAACAGGACGGCTGGTCCTATCAAGGCAACTCAGGTTCGGCGACAATGGAGTTTCCATTGCGCTCGCAAAACGCGCAGGGCGTGAACGTCCCGTTGACCGATATGACGTTCTCGCAACTTTGGGCGAAGCTAACCGAATTGGAACAGGTTCGCGGCGTCGCACCTGCCGTGCGCAAAGTGGACAAATCGAAACCACAAACTCCCGCACCGGCCGACGCGAAATTACGCGAAATGACTTCGGACATGACGATGCCGTTGCTCGTGCAGATTCATCGGCAGGCGGCGTTTTCGTTTGCGTGCATCGGATTTACTTTAATTGGAATTCCACTGGCGATTCGCGCGCATCGTCGCGAGACGACGGCAGGTGTGGCGATGGCGCTCGTGCTGGTGCTGGTTTATTACAGCTTCATTATTCTTGGGCAGTCATGGCAATCGCATCCGGAACGCGCACCGCATTTGATTATGTGGTTGCCGAATTTTATTTTTCAGGCGGTGGGCGCGGTGTTGCTATGGCGGGCGAATAAGGGGATTTAAACCGGAGCGCGGACTTTAGTCCGCGTCGGCGGGCAATCGCCAGCATCGTTTCGAATCACCTTTGCGCACGGAGTCGAAGCGGACTAAAGTCCGCGCTCCGTTTACTTGGCGCAATAGAACAATCGCGCGGGCAAAACGTTGAGTGGTTCGAACTCTTCCTCAACTTTGCGGAATACTTTTTCCAGGTGCGGCAGGACGGCGCGGGAAAATTGATACACCATGAAACTGCCGTCGGCGCTTAAAACCGAATGCGTCGATTGCACCACTTTTTCTCGAACCGGTTCGGGCAGCACGCTGAACGGAATGCCGGAAATAACGTAATCGACCTGTGAACAGCCCATTTGGCGCATGACGTCTTCGACGCCTTCGACCGATTGGTGCGCGACATGGAGGCGTCGATCGCCGATGGCCGAGAGCAGTTTGACGAAATCGTGATTGAGTTCGATGACGCCCAGTCGTGCATCCGGGCGCATGCGTTTGAGAATTTCTTTGGTGAAGTTACCGACGCCGGGACCGAATTCGATAATTGTTCGCGCGCGTTCCCAGTCGATCCGGTTCAGGACGCGATTCATCAAAAAGCGCGAGCTCGGAATGATGGAACTGACCGTGACCGGGTGTTTAATAAAATTCTTAACGAACAACCATTTTTGCGCGCTCATATTTGACGAATGTTCAACATCGATTGCGGTGGCTAACACCATGCATTTGACTATTCAACTGTGCCTGATTCGGAATTGCGGTCAAGCCGCCGCGAAAAATTCTCTGAGGAAAAACTATTGACGGATGGTGAGCGGTCAATCGGGGATTAGATGAAATCGTCTAACGTAGTCGCCGCTTCGGTCGCGCTGGAGCGCGACTAAAAGTGGTCGCGGTTCCGCGAACGGAGCGCGGACTTTAGTCCGCTTCAACTTAACTGGTCTTTAAACGTCGGAATAGTCGAGCGGCTTATTGCGGCAGTGAATAGAAGCGGACTGAAGTCCGCGCTCCGTTTGATCTTCTACTCACGGTCGGCGTGATTGACTTAAGATGGACGCGCCCCTATTTTAGGACTGAATCAGTCCTGTTTAAGAATGCAAATCACCCGCGCAGGCGAATACGGCGTTTTAGGCATGATGTATTTAGCGCGCCGAGGCGATGGCGCTGGCCGCAAAACCGCGATGATCGATGAAGTCAGTCGCGGTGAAAAAGTGCCGAAAAGTTTTCTCGCAAAAATTTTCCAGGATCTCGCTCGGGCCGGGTTGGTCAAGTCCGTGCGCGGCGCCGGCGGAGGGTTTGTTTTGGCGCGGCAAGCTTGTGAAATCACCATTCTCGAAATCGTCGAAGCAATCGAAGGCAAGATTGTCTTCCAACGTTGCAAACAGGAAAAACCCGACTGCAAACACGTCGGCGGTTGCGCGCTTTGTGGATTGTTTGAACAGGCGCAGGATGGTTTGAAGGATGTCCTGACGCGGACCAGTTTGAACGATTTGATTCACCGGCAGGAAAGTATCGATTTCGCGCACAGTCACGGCAGAGGCCGGCTTTCGCTTGCGCAAAAAACTGCTATAGTGCGTTGATCATTTGAAAGCACTCATCTCGACCCATAGCCCCACGGAACGGGCATTCCTCGTTGGTCTCGAACTCAAGTCAGCAGCTTCGTGGGCGACTCGCGAATCGCTCGATGAACTCGCTGAACTCGCTTCCACCGCCGGCGCGGAAGTGGTGGGCGATGGTGTTCAAAAGCTCGAAGCGCCCGTCGCCGGGACCTTTATCGGCAGCGGCAAGGCTGAAGAATTCGCCACGTATTGCCGCAAAAACGATGTCGACACGGTTATCTTTGACGACGAGCTTTCTCCAGCGCAGAGCCGTAACCTGGAAAAAGTTTTTAACTGCAAAATTCTCGATCGCACCGCGTTGATTCTGGACATTTTCGCGCAGCGCGCGCGGACGCGCGAAGGCAAACTGCAGGTTGAGCTTGCGCAGTTGCAACATTTGTTACCGCGCCTGACTCGTTTTTGGGGCCACTTGTCGCGGCAATCGGGCGGTATCGGTATGCGTGGTGGTGAAGGTGAATCGCAATTGGAAGCAGACCGCCGTCGTGTCCAGGAACGCATTGACAAAATTCGCGAGGAACTGGAACAAGTGCGGCGTCAACGCGCCACACAGCGCAATGGCCGCCAACGCGCGCTCTGGCCGCTCGCGTCAATTGTCGGATACACCAACGCCGGAAAATCCACTTTGCTCAATGCGTTGACCGGAGCTGCCGTGCTCGCTGAAGATAAACTTTTTGCAACGCTCGACCCAACGACGCGCCGGTTGCGATTGCCGACGAATCAAAATGTTTTTTTAACCGACACAGTCGGTTTCATTCGCAAACTGCCGCATGGCCTGGTGGAAGCATTTAAAGCAACGCTTGAAGAAGTCGTACAGGCGGAGTTGTT
>JAICXV010000714.1 GCA_025934545.1 Verrucomicrobiia bacterium | reverse complement strand
CGATATTGTCCGCTGTTGAGGTATTCGAGCGCGCGGTCGAAGTTCGGCTTTTCGACAAATTGTTCGGCGCGGAAAAAGGTCGTCTTGTACGATTTCACCCCCTGCGGTGGGGGCAGGATGTTGCCGGTGCGGATGTAACCGTAGCCGGTCGCCGGTTCCGTCGGTTTGATGCCGATGGTGACAATGACCTGTCCGCGGCTTGCCAAATCAAATGAATCGCCCAGCACTTGTTGAAATTTCTTCTCGTCCTCGATGACGTGATCGGCGGGAAGAACGGCCATCACGGCGCTGGTGGAGCGTTGGCCGACGATGGCGGCGCCTAATGTCACAGCGGCGCAAGTATCGCGCCCCATTGGCTCGGCAATGACGTTGGCCTTGGGCAGTTTCGGCAGTTGTTTTCGGACCTCCGGCGCCTGCGTTGCGTTGGTGATGATGTAAATGTTTTTGATCGGCACCAGTGGCAATACGCGGTCGACGGCTTGTTGCAGTAGCGAACGCTTGCCAAGAAGGGTAACCAGTTGCTTCGGCGTTTTCTCGCGGCTGACGGGCCAGAAACGTTCGCCGCGACCGCCCGCCATAATAATGACAAACCTGTCGTTCGTATTCGCTGTTTTTTTCATTTGGAATTTTTGAGCGCTTGCGCCAGCTCAGAAACAAAACCACTGACCTTGGGAACTAAATCCGCGGACTTTCCGAGTTTTGCGATCTGGTTCACGACGGCACTCCCGACGACGATGGCATCGCTATACGTACCGACCGTTCTCGCCTGTTCCGCGTTCGAAATTCCGAAGCCGATGGCGATCGGCAAATTTGTGTGTGCACGAATTTTCTTGGTCATATCACCGATGGTGTCGGCAACTTTCGTTTGCATGCCGGTCACGCCTTCGCGCGACACGTAATAGATGAAGCCCATGCCGCGTTTGACGATGAGTTCGATACGATCTTCCGGCGTCGTCGGCGCAACCAGATAAATAACGTTGAGGCCGTTTTTGGACATCAACGTTTCGTAGTTCTCAGATTCCTCGGGAGGTAAGTCCAACGTCAGCAATCCGTCCACACCAGCCTTGGCGGCGTCCTTGATGAATTTTTCAAGGCCATGTCGGTGAATCAGGTTGAAATAAATGTAGAGCACGATCGGCACTTGCGACTGTTTGCGAATTTCAGCGACGGTTTGCAGAACTTTGGTCGGAGTTGTGCCGGATTCCAAACCACGTTGGGCGGCGAGCTGGTTCACCAATCCGTCGGCCAACGGGTCGCTAAACGGAACGCCCAATTCGAGCACATCAACGCCGGCCTTGTCGAAAGCGAGGCCAAGTTGTTTGGTGCTTTCAAGGTCAGGATCACCCGCGCCGATATAAATAATCAGGCCCTTTTTGCCTTCTTTTTTCAGGCGATTAAAGCGTTCATCAATCCGATTCACGCGGTGGAGGATGACAAGGAAAGTTGCAGGCGGCAAGCGCTCAGGCTTGTGAATAGCCGCTCGCGCGCGTTTCTTTCCTACTTCGATTCGGACTTCGGTTTGGCCGGCGTTGGTGTCGCGGCCGGTTTCGGCGATTCCGTTTTTGCTGGCGTCGACGAGGGCGGCGCATCTTTTTTGGCGGCTTGTTTGTAGTTTTCGCTGCGATAATCAGTGATGTAGAAGCCGCTCCCTTTGAAAATCAAACCGGAGCCGCCACTGATGGTCCGTTTAACTTTGCCTTTGCCCCACGTTTTTTTTGGACAGACTTCTTTTGGGCACGTCGTCAGCGCCGGGGCTGAAATAGGCTGCGAGAATTCAAATGTATGTCCGCATTTGGAGCAGGCATATTCGTAAGTCATACAAAACTAAAACTAAGAATAAGGAACTCAGCCGCCGATGCAACTCATCGTGCGTTCGGGTTGGACGAATCCGGGTTCGCCAATGTGATGGCGTGCTTCTTTTTTCCAAACCGCATCTTGCAGAAATTCGCCAATATCGGCGTCCGTGGCGTTTGCACGAACCAGCGTGCGAATGTCTTGTTCAACCACGCTGAAGAGGCAGGTGCGAAGTTTGCCGTCAGCGGTCAAGCGCAGGCGATT
>JAICXV010000366.1 GCA_025934545.1 Verrucomicrobiia bacterium | reverse complement strand
TAGGGGTGTTTCATAAATTTGTTGGTGGGTGGGTACTCGGTTTTCTAAGGGGGAGTGCGATTAGAATCCTGGCCTGTGTTCCAGACATCAAGAAATTTCTTGATTGAAACAAACTCGGCGTGTCCGTCGCAGAAATTCATGCACGTGCCTGAGGCACCGTGATTGTTACCGGCTTCCGGCCAGTTATTTATCTTGTTTTGCGGTGATGCATTCGCATCACCGGAAGTATCATCGCCATCCGCAATCAAAAAAATCTGTGAAGGCCCGATCCTCGCCCCTTTCATCGGCGTATAGTTATACATGATTCGGCCACTGATATTTCTTTCCGTCTTCTTGCGTCCCTCTCCTTCGCCCGGAATAGTGCTGAGCGTCCCAAACACCTCATAGCTATCGCGATTTAAAGTCGTGTTGACTGCATTGTCCGTCAGATCGTCAAGATAACGGCCCTGCGGCAGGAGATTGCCGCCGGTGCCGGGTTTATAAGTCACCCAGATTTCCCGTATGAAATTCTGCGTCGCCGGGCAGACCGCGATCTTTGAGCCTTTTACATAGCCGAGCGGCATCAACCAATTAAGGTCATCGTCCGACCCGGAGCGGTCGGACAACCCTGTTTGGATATATTTTGGTATCCATGACGGGGCGACAAGGTCTCCGCGAAAGTCGAGTGCGTACATCTGACTGCCAAGCCCCATCTGTTTTAAATTGTTAA
Organism: Verrucomicrobiia bacterium; assembly: GCA_025934545.1. GTDB lineage: Bacteria > Verrucomicrobiota > Verrucomicrobiia > Limisphaerales > Palsa-1400 > JAICXV01. The sequence continues at coordinate 3,351 of JAICXV010000366.1, read as the reverse complement.
TGCACGAGATCTTTTTCGCCTGCAGTTTCGCCTTGGCCAGCGCCGGCAACAGAAGCGAAGCGAGGATCGCGATAATGGCGATAACCACTAACAACTCGATTAGCGTAAACGCCTGCGACGAGCCCGCGTGAATGCGGTCATTTTGTGAATGCTTTTTTTGCACAAAACTGTAGGAAAGTGACGCTAACCTACCACTTTTTGAACATCACAGTCAACAGGGACGGCCCTGATTACTGTCACAAAGGCAGCACCTTAGCGTTCTGGAAGATGGTGGTAGGTGATGGATTCGAACCATCGAAGGCGTAAGCCAGCAGATTTACAGTCTGCCCCCGTTGGCCACTTGGGTAACCTACCCCCAAAGAGCCACGTAATTTCCAAGGTTGATTCCGTAAAGTCAAGAATCCCCTTTAAATTTAAAGCGCTTGCGATAACTTGCTCTAAAAGATGGATTCAAAAAAACTGGCGCTTCTTTGCCGCGAACTTGCCGATAACAAAAAAGCCGACAACATCGTCATCCTCGACGTCCGCAAAATCTCCTCGATCACTGATTATTTCGTGCTCGCTTCCGGCACGAGCGAACCGCACTTGCGCGCCATCACTAACGAAGTCACCGACAAATTGCGCAACGAATATCACCTCCGCCCCCGCGCTGTCGATGGCGACAACCAGGCGACTTGGCAGGTCCTTGATTTTTTTGACGTCATCGTCCACGTCATGCGCGCCGATGTCCGCGAAAAATACGACCTCGAAAGTCTCTGGGGCGATGCCCCGCGCGTGCGCATTCCCAAACCGCGCAAAAAGAAATCGGATAACGGGGAAGTCTGATTTTGGGACAGTGGTCCCGGAAAAACTGCGTAGCAAAGAAATCCGGTTAGAAACAAAGCCCAAACATCACGCGTGTGCTGATGCTTTGGTTGCCTTCAAAATCCGTAATGCGATGGCTGTCTGAATTAGCCACAAAATCAAATCCCATCAGCCGGGGCATCACCGAAAGCGCCATCCACCAGTTGTCGTGGTGACAACGCACAACCGGACCGCCGAACAATTTGCTATTCGCCAACCTGCGGTATTCCGGCAAATCGCTGTGGTCGCGAACCGTCAGCCCCACCGACCAATGCTTACTGATCTGACGTCCACATTCCCACGCCAACTCCACCGCGCCGTCCCGCTCCTTCAATTGGTTCGACCATTCGGTCCCCTGGGAAAAATTCATCGCCCACCGCCAGAAATCGTAGTTGCGACCGATCACCACCGTTTCTTGAATGTTCACATTCTCGTCGGATGTGCGCGGTTGGATCGAGACCGACAGCGCAATCGGAAACTCCTGCGAATCCCAAACCTCATACATGTTTTCCATTGAAAAGGCCTTCCACGCAAACGTCGGCGCTGGCGCTGGCAGCGGACGATCGGCGGTTTCATAGCCGGTTACGTCAGGAGAAGCGGTCGGAGATTGGACTGGAGCCACGTTTCGGTAGGTCACGTAATTCAACGATTCCCAAACGCTCGCCGTTTGCGGGGTAAAAACGCCTTGTCGACGCGCCGCCGAGGGGCTCCATGCATCAAAACTGGACACCGTTTTAGTGACACCAAAGGAGTTACTCGACGGGACAAAGCTCGACTCCTCGGCAATCGCACTGGAGATTGCGAGCAGACAAAACCCTAACCCCACTAAGCAACGCGGTGGCATCGTGTGCAAAAAAGCACAATCCGAGCCAACGCAATTTTGCGCCTGAATCCGCCGAATCCAACTATAAGCAACCACAACTAATTGCGTATCTTATGCAGCAAGACCACAAGCGTGGTCGGAAGTTAGTGGAAAAGTTACAAATCCGTTCGCACAGTTAGTAAATCCGTCGGTTACTTGACTGTGTTGATCAATGGAGCAAGTCCCTGGATGCGGACTTCGAGGCGGTCACCGGACTGGATCGGGCCGACGCCGGACGGCGTTCCGGTTAGGATAACGTCGCCGGGATATAGCGTGAGGTTGAGCGAAACAAAACTGACCAGCTTATAAGTGTCGTGGATGAGTTGGTTGGTGTTCGAGTTTTGGCGAAGCTGGCCGTTTTGGAAAAGCTGGATCGTTAAATCATGCGGATCAATTTTCGTTTCCACGTACGGCCCCAGCGGCGTGAACGTGTCGAAAGATTTGGCGCGCGCGTTCTGGCCTTCCGCATTCTGAATCGTTCGATCGCTGATATCTTCGGAAGCGGTGTACCCAAAAATATAACGCGAAGCCGCCGCCGGCGTCACATTGCGGGCACGACGGCCAATGACAATCGCCAGTTCGGCTTCGAAGTCGGTGCGGTGATCGGGAAATGGAATTTCAATTTTGCCGCCGTCCGGCAAAAGGGAAGCCGGCGATTTGAACCAAAATAACGGTTCTTTGGGCAACGCCTTGTTTTGCTCGCGGGCGTGGTCGGCGTAGTTCAAGCCGATCGCAATTAGTTTCGATGGCTGCACCGGCACCAACGTTTTCAGCCCCTTCAGGGACGTCGGTTTCTTGTCGAACGAGGGAGAGCCGAAGACGTCGCCGTGTAAGCGGAACAATTCGCCATCGACGACTTTTGCGTAGAAAATCTCGTCACCCTTCTGAAAGCGGCCAATCGCAGCCATAGTCACTGAGACTAGTCAGGACACGCGCGGGAATTCAATTACTAAACTTGCCGTTTTGGCCGTCCGCCAGACGGTGCCAAATGAAGACGAACGCGGGCGCAAAATCTTTTGGCGATTTTTTAATCCACTCGCTGACCTTCGCGGGCGCGAACCAATCGCCCCGTTCGATTTCTTCCGGGTGCAATGTGAATGGGCCTTCGGAGTTCAATCGGTAAACCCAGACAAATTCCTGGCCGGTCTCCACACAGGCGTCGAGTTTGAAAAGGCGTTGCGGAGGCTTGTCGATAACCAAACCAATTTCTTCGCGCAACTCGCGACTCGCGCACGCGTCGTAATCTTCACCGCAATCGAGATGGCCGGATGATGACGAATCCCAGACGCCGGGATGCGTGTCTTTGCTCATTGAACGCTTTTGCAGAAATACGTCGCCACGCGAATTGAAAACCAACACATGCACTGCGCGATGTTTGTGGCCAATGCGATGGACCTCTGGGCGCGGGCATTGGCCGATCACTTGATCGCGGTCGTCGACGATATCGAAAATTTCTTCACTCATGCGACGTGTAAAAGTTTGGTCAATTCAACGAAATGGTGGAGCGAAAGTTTTTCGGCGCGGATTTGCAGCGAGATCCCGAGTTGATTAAGAGCACTGGTCAGTTTCTCTTCCGGCCATTCCGCCTTTAGTAATTTGTGCATCATCTTGCGACGTTGCGAAAAAGCGCGTTTGACGATTTTTAT
>JAICXV010000472.1 GCA_025934545.1 Verrucomicrobiia bacterium | reverse complement strand
CGAAACGCGTTCCGTTAATTGTTGGTATCGGCGCTTCCGCGGGCGGGTTTGAAGCCTTCGGCAGCATCTTGCGCGCATTGCCGCAGGACACCGGGATGTCCTTTGTTTTTGTGCAGCACCTCGACCCGACGCATGAAAGCAAACTGACCGATTTATTGCAACGATCCACCAAAATTCCGGTCAAACAGATTGCTCATCAGATGAAGCTGGAGCCGGACATCATCTATGTCATCCCGCCGAACAGCGGCGTCGTCGTCGAAAACCGGACCTTCCTCCTCTTGCCGAGGAAGAAAACGCAACCGAATCTTCCGATAGATACTTTTTTTACCAGCCTCGCTCGTGACCAGGGAAATTTTGCCATCGGCATCGTTCTCTCCGGCACCGGCCATGACGGCACCATGGGCCTCAAGCAAATCAAAGCCGAAGGCGGAATCACCTTTGCCCAAGACGAGGTGTCGTCGAAATATTTTTCCATGCCGCAGAGCGCCTCCGCGAGCGGGTGCGTTGATTTCGTGATGTCGCCGGAAAACATCGCTCACGAACTCGCGCGTATTGCCACCCAATTCAATTCCGGCAAAGGCGGCCTGCAATCAGAACCACAATTTTCCGGAACGGAAGAAGATTTGTCGCGGCTATACAGCTTGCTGCGCGGCGTGACCAATGTCGATTTTTCCGCCTACAAGCCGACGACCTTGAAGCGCAGGATTACGCGGCGCATGGTGCTGCGGAAAACGCCCCACCTGCGCGCCTACCTGGAATATTTGCAGCACCATCCCAACGAGATCGAAGAGTTGTTCCAGGAAATCTTGATCAACGTCACCGGATTTTTCCGTGATCCCGCGGCGTTCGTCGCTTTGAAACGCCGTGTGTATCCCAGGCTCCTCAAAGAACGGGCGCCCAACACCAGCATTCGCGTTTGGGTCCCGGGTTGTTCCACGGGCGAGGAAGTTTATTCCCTGGCCATTTCTCTACACGAATTCCTCGGGCGCAGCGCCGCCGGCAAAACCATCCAGATTTTTGGCACCGACATCAGCGACCACATGGTCGCGCGGGCACGACAAGGCATCTATTCGACGGCTGCGGTCGCCGATGTTTCACCGGATCGTCTGCGCCGTTATTTCCAGCGCAGCGACGGTGGTTATCAGATCGCCAAATTCATTCGCGACATGTGCGTGTTCGCGAAACAAAACGTCGCCGAAGACCCGCCGTTTTCGAAAGTCGACCTGATCAGTTGCCGCAATCTCCTCATTTACTTCGGCCCGACGTTGCAGCGTAAGGTGCTGCCGATTTTCCACTACGCTTTAAGGCATGGTGGATTTCTGATGTTGGGCTCCTCCGAAAGCATCGGTTCATTTTCGCAATTGTTCACGCTGCTCGACAAGCGCAGCAAAATATATATCCGCAACGAAACCTATGAACGGGCGGAACTCGATTTCAAAGCGTCCCACCACGCTGAGGAAACTCGTGAACGCACCGCGCAGAAACCCTCCATGGAACGGCCTAATTTTCCACGTAGCGATTTGCAGAAGGTAGCCGATGACCTCGTGATGTCGCGCTACACGCCGCCGGGCATCATCATCAATGCCCGGATGGACGTGCTTCATTTTCGCGGTAAAACCGGTCCGTATCTCGAACCCGCCCCCGGCACCGCCAGTTTCAATCTGACCAAGATCATCCGCAGCGAACTGTCGATGGACCTGCGCACCGCCTTCAACCAGGCCTTGCGCACCAACGTGCCCGTGCGCAAAGAAGGCATCCGCATTCGTTACAATGGCCATTTTCGCGATGTTAACTTCGAGGTCGTGCCGATGCCGCGCGCGCCAGACGGCGAACGCTTGTTTCTGATCCTGTTTTTTGACGTCTTCCTCGGAGAAACCGGCAAAGAACCCAAGAAAGGATCGGCCAAGCCCCACGCCGGCGAACGGCAAATGTTGCGTCTGCGCGAGGAATTGACCCAGACGAAGGAATCGTTGCAGACCATCATCGAAGAGCAGGAAGCGACCAATGAAGAATTGCGCTCCGCCAATGAAGAAATCCAGTCCACCAACGAGGAGCTTCAGAGCACCAACGAAGAATTGGAGACGGCCAAGGAAGAACTCCAGTCGACCAACGAAGAGCTGACGACACTCAACGAGGAATTACAGAACCGCAACGGCGAATTGAGCCAGGTCAATAACGACCTCAATAACTTGATCGCCAGTTTCGCCATGCCGATTGTGATTCTCGGCACGGACTTTACGTTGCGCCGCTTCACGCCGATGGCGCAAAAGCTGTTCAACCTCATTCCCGCCGACGTCGGCCGCCGCATCACCGACATCAATCCGAATTTGCAATTGCCGAACCTCGACAAGCTCGCCGCCGAAGTCATTGACAGCCTGAACGTCAAAGAAGTGCATGCAACCGATAACGAAGGTCGGACCTATTCGGTCAGGATTCGTCCTTATCGCACCGCGGAAAATACGATTGAAGGTGTTGTCGTGGTAGCCGTCGATACCGGCGATCCGTGGCGTGATATCAGTGACATTGCCGAAATGGTCTCTGAACCGGTCTTGCTCTTGACCAGCAATCTGACGGTTCGAAAAGCCAATGAAAGGTTTTATCGCGATTTCCACGTAACCCCGACCGAGACCGAAGGGCGTTTGATCTATGATTTGGGGAATCAACAGTGGAACATTGGCTCACTGCGCAAAGCGTTGCTGAGCGTGTTGCCCAAAGACGGTATCGTCACGGACTTTCGCGTTGAACATGAATTTCCGCATTTGGGGAAGAAAACGTTTTTCGTCAATGCCAAGCAATTGGCCAGGAATGCAAACTATATTGTCGTGACCTTTAAAGAACATAAAACATCTTAAAGATGTGTTGAGTAAAACTGGTGTCTAATGAAACGCCGCCGGCACATAATCCGCGCCAAGAAAGCGAAGATATCGGAAATTTTAACCGATAGCTCGCGCGCTTCCACCCAACTGCATGCGGGGCGCACTCGTGCCGCCAAAGCGCACGAGAATCTGCGTGCCGAACTGAATGAGCTGCGCACGCGCTTTAGCGGGATGGTCGAACGCGGGCCAGTGCCGTTCATCGTTATCGATTCGGATGGATATATTCGCGAAGCCAACGAAGCCGCCGGCGTGCTCCTTGGCTATCCGTTGCAGAACCTGTTGTTTTTATCGTTCGATTATATCGTTAACCCGCCGGATTTGCGGAATTTCAAGGAGCACTTGCGCCGGTGTCATACCAGTGGCGCCCACCCGGAAGTGACCGAGCTCATTCTGTGCGCGTCGGACCGACGACTCCTCTCCGTTCAACTCGTCAGCAATTTTTTCCATCGCAAAGGAAAGGACCTCTATCAAACGGTAATCATCGACCAGACGCACTTAAAACAACGGGCGGAGCGATTGGAGGATCGCCGTGATTTCGCCGAGAACATCGTCGAAACCATCCGTCAGCCGTTGGCCGTGCTCGATGCGCGAAAGAACGTTG
>JAICXV010000107.1 GCA_025934545.1 Verrucomicrobiia bacterium | reverse complement strand
GTTAAACCTTTAGCAAACTGCGAAACCCTCGGCCGCTGTAGTAAGAATCCGCGCCATTGTGCCCGACGAAAACACGGCCGTAGCGCCGATCGCAATACAACGCGCCGCCGAGTTTTCGAATGTCATCCGGTGTTTTTATCCAACTGGACCTCTTGGTATCGAACTCACCCAGTTTCTGAAGTTCCATGTATTGTTCTTCGGTCAAAACCTCGATGCCCATCGCGGCCGCCATGTCCATCACGGTATTTTTCGGTTTATGTTCTTTCCTGGCATCGAGCGCTGCGCGGTCGTAACAAAGGCTGGTCCGACCCTCTGGTGTTTGCGCCGAACAATCATAAAAAACGTATTCGCCAGTTTTTTTATCAACGCCAACGACGTCGGGTTCGCCGCCGGTGCTTTCCATTTGATGGAGCGACCAGAGTTTTTCAGGATTGGCTTCGAGCCTTGCCGCAACTTTGGCCCATTCCAAGCCTTTATGTCGGCTCATGTTTTTTTCAAAACGAGCCTTTAGTTTTCCAAGCAACTCGTCGCGCTGCGATGCGGACAGTTTTGGTTTAGCTGTTTTCATGTTGACGGATTTTATAATTTTCAAAGAACAGTAATGCGGCATTGAGCCGGATTAAAATGAAATTGAGGCTGGCGTTTCATCGGTGGCCCAACCCCCGGCAGCAATCATTTGCGAGCAACGCGGGGCGGCCCATATCCGTAGTGGCCCCCGCGGTAAATGACCACATACATATCGTTGTCCGGGTCCGAAAGAACGCTGTCCGCGCCTGTCTGGCTACCGTCGGCGCGTAGGGAACCCTTCTCCACCATCGCCCATGTTTCTGCCCGATTCGCGTTCGGCGAGTTGGGTTGCGGCGGTTTTACGGCGCCAGGGGGAGCGATCTCGTATCCAACCAAACAGGCATCTGCTGGCGGGTTTAAATACGGCGCAAGTTGCGACAGATCCGTTGGAAGCTGATCATTATTCGCTTTCGCAAAATTCTCTAACGCATCCTTGACCGCATCGGCAAATCGCGACTTCGCTTGTGTCCGTAACTCCGCCATTGCCTCGCGGCACGCGGTGTCGCTGTCCACCTGGTGTTTCAACGCTTCTTGAAACCAATCATCTTGCGATAGCAACTGAAGTTCGGGCGTCGACTTGCCCTGCCAACGATTAAATTGGTCATGCAAGATTCGCACGCGATCGGCGAGGACTTTTGCCGCTGCCAACGTTGGGTCGTCTGAATTGGAGACGGTCTTTTGTCGCTGCAATTGGTCGCGCAGCATGGCGACCTCTGCACGCAATCGCGACGTGTCGGCTGACTGCGCAGTTGTGTTATTTTTTTGTTCACGGAGCGCACCTAACCGTTCGAGCGCGTCATCGCGTTCTTGAGTTATTTGCTGGAGTTGGTTCGACGAAAGGATCTCGTGCTGTCGCGCAAACTCCGCGGTTTGGGCGAATTGTTTTGCCCGCACCCCTTCGAAAACAGCCGTAGCCGCAGACGCGATGATTACCACTGCGATTACCGATTTTTGCAATGTTGTCATAGTTATTACCTTTGTTGCTGCCGTCAGGGAGGTGCCCAAAACAGAGCCGCCGAAAAGGGTCCCCGAGATATTTGCCACGAGCGTGACCGGTGCTGCCTCCACGGAGTTTGCGGCAATTGCCGTTGCCAGCGCGCCGGCGCTGATGGTTACGCCGCGCGCGTCAAAAATATCGCGCAAACGGTCGAGCGCCCGGCTCACTCTTTTCTGCGCGGCTTCCTCGGTGGTGCCCATCACCGTCGCGATTTGGTGGGCGGATTTCCGCTCAAAAAATCGCAAAAATAGCGCCTGTCGTTCGGGTTCTTTTAAGTCCTCGAGAGCCGCGTCGAGCGAAGAGGCAATTGTGTCCCAGCCTGCGTTGGATTTGTTTGGGTCGATCATTTTGACAGCCTCCTGTTCACGCGCGCGACGCCGCACTTCTGTTCGCACCATCTTTGCTGCGACGTTTCGAGTCGTGCGGTGCAGCCATCCTGAAAGCACGGGATGGCCGTCGAGTGTGGAGGCATTCCGCGCGAGCAAAACGAAAACACATTGCGTGACGTCCTCCGCCAGGTGCCGTTCACCGGTCATTCGAAGAGCGGCAGAGAAGAGAAAATCCACGTGCCGACGCATCAGTTCAGCAAATGCGGATTCAGAGTCCCGTTCTGAATACTCACGCAACAGGTCCTGGTCTGAGCGACTATCCATTCATCAGATAGTACCCGCCGGCATTAAAACCGGACAGGAAATGTAACGAACTGATGACTCAGGGGGACCGCCCCGGCAAAAGTCCGTTCAACAGGTAATCTCTAAAGCCCTCGACATTTTTCCAACTAACGGCGACGCGCATTTCTCTGCCGTCTGCGGCCGGAATTGTCATGGCGTCATCGGTTACTTTGATGCGGACGGTTTTGTAATTCACCAAATCCGGCGCACTTGGATCGGCAAGAAAGATTGCGACGGTGTCATACATCAGAGAGGTCGTTTGGAAGTCGCTTTTGCCGCCCCAGATTGCGTGAGCTTGCAGGATCGCCTGGTCAAGTTTGTCGGGTGAAGCTCGTAGTTTTTCAAGGCGCGGCTGATCGAGGGTGATTTCAGGCAGTGCGCAGGTGTCGGTTGGCGTGATGGTAACCGATTGCCAATCTGCGGAGAGAACGCGCTGCGCGGCGCGGACATCGAGTTTGACATTCCATTCGGGAAACGGTTTCGGCGAACCGCCATACCCTTTGAACACACTGCCCTGCATTGCTACCAGCCGGGCATGGTGTGCAATTGATGGATCTCGTCGGAGGGCTTCTGCCAATGTCTGGAGCGGGCCGATGGCGATGACCGTCATCGGTTGTTTGGATTTTTTTACGCATTTGATCAATGCGTCGACACCGTCGGGACAAACCGTGCCCTTGTAATCGCGGAGCCTGAAGTCACGAACCCATGGCGCAATGTTGCCCTGCCCCGGCGTCGGCCCGGCACCAATGCCAATGGGAATGTCCGTTCGACCCGCAATCGTTAATTCTTTGGCGACGAGTTTCGTGCGGTACTCCTGCATGCCGTCGGTGGTCGTGATGAGCTTCACATCGAACGCCGGATTTCTAATGAGAAGCGCGATGGCGAATGTGTCGTCGATGTCGTTGCCCACGTCGGTATCCAGGATTACCGGGATCGGCTTGGCCATGACTGAACCGGCGAGCAGGAGCGCAATTGCAAAGATAATCCGCATCATTGCTGAGATGTTGTGGCTCCGCTTCCGAAATATAAATGTCAAAGAACAGCAACCCGACTTGAATTCGGGTTGCAAAGATCGGTTGTTCACGCGCCCTGATTCACACCCAACGCCCGGCGCAGCATCTCGGTTTGGATCGCGATTTTTTTGTACTGAACGGTTTCGCGGGAATGTTCATTGACCAACTTTACAATTTTAAACCAATTTTCCGGTTTTTTATTCAAATCAGGATGGTTGTGGTGAAAAGCCCAGAGAGTGTCTGTAAGTTGGGTTGTGACGAGCGCATCATTGAGCAGGGACATTTTTTGCTGGTCGACAGGGCCGAGCTCTCTGGCGGCACTCAAGGAAGCTTCGCAACGCATGCGCATAGCGTCATTGCGTTCTTGAGCGAGGAGCCATTGGCAGTGGCCGGAACGACGCCAGCGAGAGAGATTATTTTTGTTGAATCCGGTGTGGCCGCGTTCGGCGAGTTGACGAATGATCTCGTCGTATTTGACGCCGTCCTGAATCGCGCAGTTAACGTATTCGACCAGATCCGGTGGAAGTTGAGAAACTTTCCCCGTGGGCTTCCGTGAGAGTTGAAGTTTGATTTCCATAAAAAATAAAAAAATTTTCTAACCGATACTAAGCGGTACAAGTCGATACCAACCGATATTTACCTTGGAAGGTTAATTGGCGTTTTTTGCAGTTTTTGCGCGATTCGGACATGCCGGACCTGTTCGACCGAGCAACGGCGAATTGATTCGGTTCTGCTGCGATTGAGTTGCAGCGCGAGTTTGTTTTTTAGTTTTCATACTCGCGGCCATCTTACAAAAGGCAGTTGGACAAAAGCTGTCCAAGTAGAAAGATATTTTGTTATTCGCAAATATCTGAGGTGCGACGTCTTACATCAAAAAACACACCAAACTGAATTCTTTCGCGTCGAAACTTTTGCTATCCACGTTGAATCAAGGAACCGAACTCGGTTCCGTGCTGTTCAATCGGAGTCCTGTCCAGGCGGATTACTGCAGTTTCACGCCCGGGCTGGATTCGAGGACGATGTCGGCGGCGGAAACGTGGACGAATTTGCTTTCGCGGGTTTTGATGAGGCGGTCGTCGCCGTCGGATTTGACGATTTTGCCGAGCAAGAACTTGCCGTCTTTCAGGCGGATGAGATCCGGTTGGCTGTTGAGCCACGGATAGTCATTGGGCTTCCACGCGACCGGAATGTATTTGCTTCCCTGACACAATGTGCAGGTTTGTTTTCCAGAACCCTGACAAACCGGACAGTTCACTTTCGTCGTGCCGCCGCACGTCGGGCACCTGCCTTTGTTCACCGGCGTTCCATTTTCATAGACGACGACGTCGCCAACGTGGTTTTGATTCCACGACATCGTGCCGCCGTTATATGGGAATTTTTGCCACAGATCAGTCGGCGGATGACCTGCGACCGTCATGTGGATCCAAGAGCCGCGATTGAGACGTAAACAATTTCCGGGACAATCTGTTTTTCCGCCGACGCAACCGCGCGCAGTGCAGGCCGTGGTCCCCTCCCCGTCGCATTGGAAGCAGGCTTTTTGGCCCTCCGGTGGACCGGAATTGGACGGTGTCGCGGTAGCCTCTTGAGCGGCTGTGTCTTTTGCTGCTGGCGCTTTCGCCGTTTGTTGATCGCAGCCGCATAAAAGCAAAGTCACGGCCAGAATGGTGGTGGCCCCGAGCCGTGAGATGAGGTGCATCAGCGCACGATAAATGGACGATCAGTGATGGACAAGGGTCTTGTGCAATTCAGCGGCAAGGAACGCGGCATCAGATGCCGTCGTCGAGCGCACGGTCATGCGCACCTGAAAATAAACCGGCCCCTTCCAGTCGCAGTTTGATCCATTAACGTATTTGTCGCGCGACTGGATAGGGTGCTCTCGAGTTGCAATTTACTATTTCTGTTGATTGGAGTCTTGATTTTGGTCCTGATTGTTTCGGTGTTCCGCACTTTGCGATTGTGATTTATTTTCCGCGCCCGCTGCTTCTTCTACTTTTTGGCCGGGGCTTTCAACGACCTTGCCATTTTGGTCGAAGATCCATTGGCTCAAGCGGCTCTTCTTGTCGACCATGACACTATAAACCGTTTGGCCGTTCCAAGTCGCTTTGTCGACGTCCGTGACCTGGCCGCCCTGCGCATTGCTGCGGGCTGCTTGTTGAACGGCCTGCGGTGTTTCACTAAGCGTCAGTGAGCGCACGTTCTGCATCGGCTCAAGGGCGAACGCGGTCTCCTGCACTTGCGCGGCAATTTTGCCTTGGGGCGTGATAAAGAGTTCGTGACGGATTCCTTCGCGGTTAAAGTCGACGCGATAAAGCTTCTGCCCGTTGGCTTCACTTTGACTCAAATTGCCGAGTCGCGATGGGCCGGCCTCGAGCTTGATTGTTTGTTGCACCGGTTGTGGCAACTGATTGAATTGAATTTGAGACTTCTGCAGCTTCGGCAGATCAACATCCATCGCGAACTGGGCTGATTCCTGCAAAGACAAGAGCGAGCCGTCCTGTCCAACTGTCATTTTGCCTTTGGTGCCTGCGCGATCAAACGTAGCGGTATAGCACTGTTGGCCGTTTTGGGTTGTTTGACGAATGTTTTCCGGATTTGCGCCACCGGAATGTTGCAGCATCGCTTTCTGGACCTGTTTAGGCAATTGATCCAGCAACATTTGCCCGCCGGAGCTTTGCGCGCCCGCTGGTTCTTTGGCAATGGATTGTTGGTTTTCAGATAAACTGGCGGAGTTTAAAGACGATGAACTGGACGCAGACGGATCGTCACTAGCGGCGTTCAAAACGAGGGTTGTTGAACCGGCGAGTACAGCAGCAAGAATAGTTTTCACATGGTATTTCATAAAGTTCCTCCAACTCAGCGTGGCATCGAAGCGCGCATCGGCAATGCGACCGATGTTGTTTTTCTTCTTAGGAGGAATTCCCAAGCGACGCTTTGTATTGACGTTGGCTATCAAGGAGGTCACCTCACGATTGAGGAAGCTTTAAGAGAAAACGAACGGTCAGCCAACGGAAAACGAACCATACTATGGTTTGACCCCTTTATACACCACGCTTATCCCATCGGCGGACCCAACCGGCGCGACCTGCCCGCCCGGCGCAGGTTATGCAACCATCAAAAGCGCAAATGGAAACATATCGTTCATCGGCGCATTGGCCGATGGAACCAGCGACAGGATGCTCACACAAACCTCTAAAGCCGGCGAAGCTCCGCTTTATGTCACCTCGTTCAACGGCCAGGAACTGCTCCAGGGTTGGATCAATTTTTCCACCGGTTCTCCCGTTGGCACACTAACTTGGATTAAACAAGCGAACGTGGACGCCATTTATCCCGCTGGCTTTACCTGCCGCGACATTGCCGTAACCGGATCACCGTGGGTCGCGCCTGCTTTCGGAACACCTGCCGTTCCAGTGACCGGCGGGACACTCACTGTCACCGGAACACCCGCTGGCACGCTCACATACGTTGTCAATGGAACGACCGCCAATGGAAACTGTCTTCAAGTGATCAGCAGCAACGCTCCCGTCGCTTTACTCGCCTCCGTCAATCCGCACACCGGAAAGCTGACGCTCAAAATCGGCAAACAAACCCGCATCATCGCCTCCAGCGCAGTCCTGCAAAACACAACCACGTCCCAGGGCTCATTCATTCAAGGGACCCAAGCCGGCACCTTCACGCTTACACCATAACTTGATAAGCACCACCGACACTGACTAGGCGCTTTCGTTGCCGAAGCGCCGTGTGATCTTGGGAAGCTTAACCTCGGATCTTTAATTAAATTGCTTGCCGCACGTGGGTTTGCGTGGGAAATGGCGGTTGGTCTGGTGAGCAGAAAGCCAGACAAGAAGTTCTTTGGCTTGTTTTGGGGACAAGCTTTTCACTTTTCGAATGGCAAGGTCAACTGCGCTCACACAGCTAATGTAAGAAGCATGGCGTTTTCAAGGATTTC
>JAICXV010000734.1 GCA_025934545.1 Verrucomicrobiia bacterium | reverse complement strand
CTCGCGGTTTGTTCCGAGCTGGATTTGGCACCTGTCGTAACGAACGCCTTCGTCACCGGTTGCCGTGGTTTCATCGGGCCAGTCCCTCCACCACTCGTAATGAGATTCGTTATATCAACGAATACGGATAGATTGATTTATTAGTTTAAACCTGTCAACAGGTATTTTTCGGCGGGTTATTTTACCGTAACTGCGACGTAGTTGCGCTTGCCCTTTCGCAGGAGGATGTGTTTGCCGAAAAGTAAATCGTTCGCGGTCACGTGGCGTTGCGCATTTTGCTCGCGGACGTTATTGATATAAACGCCGCCGCCTTCGACGTCTTTGCGGCCCTGACCTTTTGAATTGGCCAGACCGGAATGGACGAGCAATTCCACGAGCGCAAGTCCTTCTCCATCCAGCTTCGCCTTCTCCAAGTCCTTGGTTGGCGCTTCGCCGACGATGTCGTTGAACGTGCTTTCGGAAATTCCTTCGAGACCGCCGCCAAATAAAATCTCGCTGGCGCGAACGGCTTCAGCAGTCGCAGCTTCGCCATGGATCAAATCCGTTACGGCCTTCGCCAAAGCTTTATGCGCCGCGCGAGCTTCGGGCTGCTTCTCGTGTTGCGCGGCAAGGGCCTCAATTTCCTCGCGCGTCAGAAACGTAAAAAATTTCAGGTAACGAACGACGTCGCGATCATCGACGCGAATCCAGAACTGGTAAAAGCGATACGGACTGGTCTTCTTCGGGTCGAGCCAGACAGCGCCGGCCACAGTTTTGCCGAACTTACTGCCGTCAGCATTGGTGATGAGGGGCAGCGTGACGCCGTAAACGGTCGCGCTCATCTTTTTTCGGGTGAGCTCGATGCCGGCAGTGATGTTTCCCCATTGATCGGTGCCGCCAATTTGTAATTCGCAATTGAACTCCTTGCGCAAATGATAAAAGTCGAAAGCCTGCAACAGCATATAGCTGAATTCGGTAAAGCTGATGCCGACCTCGCGGTCTTCCATGCGCGCGCGAACGCTTTCCTTCGCGATCATCTGGTTCACGGAAAAGTGCTTTCCGATGTCGCGCAGGAAATCGAGGAAGGTGACGTCGCGAGTCCAATCGGCATTGTCGACCAGGCGGGCCGGATTTGTTTTCGTTTCGAAGTCCAACATGCGGGCGAGTTGCTTGCGCACTCCGGCGATATTGGCATCGATGACGTCGCGCGTGAGAAGTTGGCGTTCGGCGGATTTGCCGCTGGGATCGCCGACCATGCC
The DNA here is from genome assembly GCA_025934545.1 of Verrucomicrobiia bacterium. Classification (GTDB taxonomy): domain Bacteria; phylum Verrucomicrobiota; class Verrucomicrobiia; order Limisphaerales; family Palsa-1400; genus JAICXV01. The sequence goes on along the minus strand of JAICXV010000734.1, from coordinate 694 downwards.
GGTTGCGCCGCCAGCGACGGCGATTGAATGGTGGCCGGCTAATTGAAATCGGCGTAACGCCAACAGTGGAACAAGACTGCCGACGTGGAGGCTGTCGGCCGTAGGGTCGAAGCCAGCGTAAAGAGTAATCGGCGATTGAGCGAGGCGCGGGCGGAGTTGCTCGCGATCAGTGCAATCGGCGAGGAGGCCGCGCCATTCCAGTTCTTCGAAGATGTTCATTTGGCTCGCCGCAAAGAACAGAAAGAACGCAGAGATGCGAATCTGTGCGTTCTTTGCGGTGACAAAATTCCGCGCTGCACCATAGGTGCGACCGGGTTATTGTTCGCCCTTGGTCTTGCGCAAACCAGTGACGCGGTCGCCTTGTTTCCATTGGCCGCGTTTTTTCAAAAGTTCAACGCGTTCAAAGCGCTTCATAACGTTGCCCTTTTTTCCAGAGGTGCTCGCGGCACGCAAACTACGATGTTGTGACATAAAATTAAGCGGCAGATTCTATAGCACCGCAGGCGCGGATTGCAAACGGCAACTTTACTTTCTTGTAGCCGCCGAGGTGACGAGGCGGACGCCATCTGAGGTTTTACGAGCGGAATCCGCCTCTTCACGTCGGCGGCTACGAAAAATAGAGGTTGCCTCATTTGGGCGGTTTGGTATCGCTGTCAAATACCACACGGCTATGATCACCAAAATTCTCACGTTT
>JAICXV010000306.1 GCA_025934545.1 Verrucomicrobiia bacterium | reverse complement strand
GGCGAAAACGCTTCTTTGACGTTGCAGGAAGAAATTTTATCGACCCTAAAACAAATGCGCCAAACGTAAACCTTATGCGTTTTCCATTTTCCATTTTCCATTTTCCATTTCTTGTGCTTTTCGCATTTTGCGTTCCGGCAAACCCCGCACAACTCCGCGCCGGTGCCGCCACAAGCAACATCTCACCCTGGATGGGCCTCTCCATCAACGGCAACATGCACAATCACATCGGCACCAATCTCCACGACCAACTCCACGCTCGCGCCCTTGCGATCGACGACGGAACGAATCGCATCGCGATTGTCGTCGCCGATAGCTGCATGATTTACCGCGAAATTTTCGACAACGCCAAACGCATCGTTCACGAAAAAACCGGCCTGCCGGAAAATCACATCCTGATGTCCGCAACGCATACCCATTCCGCTCCCGCCGCCGTCAGCATCTTCCAAACTGACGCCGACAAAGAATACCAGCTCTTCCTCACGCGACGCCTCGCCGACGCCGCCATCCAGGCCATCAACAATCTTCAACCCGCCAAAATTGGCTGGTCCGTCGAACGCGATCCGCGCCACGTCTCCAACCGCCGCTGGTACACCAAGCCCGGCGTGATCAACCGAGACATGTTCGGTGGCACCAACGACCGCGTCCGCATGAACCCGCGTCCCGGCAGTCCCGAAATCCTGTCGCCCGCGGGCCCAACCGATCCCGGCGTTTCGGTTCTGGCCGTCAAATCACTCGACGACCGCCCCATCGCGCTTCTTGCTAATTATTCCATGCACTATTGCGGCGATGTCGGCGGCGACGGAATTTATTCAGCGGATTATTTCGGCGCATTTTGCGCGCGCGTGCAACACAAGCTAGACCCCGAAGGCACCAACGGCTTCGTCGCCATTCTCTCCAACGGCACGAGTGGCGACTGCAACTCAACTGATTTCCTGCACGCGCCCTCCAACGATCCGCCCTACACAAAAATCAATTCCGTCGCCAACGACATCGCCGACGACGCGATGAAATGTTTCAACCGCGCCGAATATCACGACTCGATTCCACTGAAAATCCTGCAAAAAGAAATCACTCTCGGCGTCCGCCACGGCACTCCCGCCGAAGTCGAAGCCGCTAAAGCCAAACTCGCCAAAGCGCCGCGTCACAACGGCTATCTGTCACCCTGGAGCCCCGATGTCTACGCGCGCGAAACAGTCTTGCTGGACGCTTTTCCCAAAACGATGCCGATCATTCTCCAGGCAATTCGCATTGGCGACCTTGGCATCGTCGCCATTCCGTGCGAAGTCTTCGCCGAAACCGGCCTCGAGATAAAATCAAAATCACCGTTCAAACCGACCTTTACTATCGAACTCGCTAACGGTTGCCACGGCTATATTCCCACACCGGCGCAGCACAAACTCGGCGGCTACGAAACATGGCGCGCACGTTCCAGCTATCTCGAAGTCGATGCCGCGCCTAAAATCGTCAGCGCAGTGATGGACCTGTTACAGCAATTGAACAATTGATGGACCCGATGGAAAACTTTCTACTCGCACCCAAAATCAAACCGCCGCTGGACTCCGCATTTCGTCCCGCGGCATTGGCCACGCGCGCCTTCGCTAAGGCTGTTCGCGAGGCCGGCCCCGTTCCTGTGCAAATCGCCCTCGAACAAGGTGACGGCTCCGTTTCCCATTTCAAAACCGAAATCTTTCCGTCGTCGCATCAACACGCCGGCGCAAATTTCCGTCACATCGAACGTCTCGTAAAATTCCTGCTCTGGTCACGCGGCGGTCATCGCATCCATTTCGTCGGCCCCGCCGAAATCGGCAAACGGCTGCAGGAACATTTCACCACGACCGCAACGGGGAAATTCGACGCGAACATCATGGGCGAACGCATCTACGAAAAACCTTTCGAAGTCGTTTGCTCCCCTGCTCTGCCGCCCGAACGGACTCGCACCACCGCGCTCGGACGTCACACCGAAGGCTGCCGCATTGGCTTTGATCTCGGCGCGAGCGATCGCAAAGCCGCCGCTGTCATAGACGGCAAAGTCGTCTTCAGCGAAGAATGTCTTTGGAATCCGGTGCAGCAAAGCGATCCGCAATGGCACTTCAACGAAATCATGGACTCGCTTAAAAACGCCGCCAAACATCTCCCCCGCGTCGACGCGATCGGCGGCAGTTCGGCCGGCGTCTACGTCAATAACCGCGTCATGGTCGCGTCACTCTTTCGCGGCGTTCCGACCGATGTTTTCAATTCTCAGGTCAAAGACCTTTTCCTCCGCGTGAAGAAAGCATGGAAAGATATTCCGTTCGAAATCGTCAACGACGGCGACGTCACCGCTCTCGCTGGTTCAATGTCGTTTAATGAAAACGCCGTCCTTGGCGTCGCGATGGGCTCGAGCGAAGCCGCCGGTTTTGTCACGCCCGAAGGCCGCATCACCACCTGGCTCAACGAACTCGCCTTCGCGCCCATCGATTACAATCCAAATGCTCCCGCCGACGAATGGTCCGGCGACCGCGGTGTCGGCGCACAATATTTTTCCCAACAATGCGTCGGACGTCTGCTTCCCGTCGCCGGAATTCAAGCTGAAGGCGGGCTGCCGGAGAAACTCAAGCACGTGCAATCTTTGATGGACAAAAGCGACGACCGTGCGCGAAAAATTTACGAAACAATCGGCGTCTACCTCGGCTACGGCACCGCGCACTATGCAACCTTTTACGCGTGCAAACACGTCTTAGTATTAGGCCGAGTGACCACCGGCCCGGGCGGAACAATCATCGTTGAAAACGCCCGGCGCGTTTTGCGCGAAGAATTTCCCGAGCTCAACATCCAATTCCATGTGCCGGACGAAAAAGAAAAACGCCACGGCCAGGCCATCGCCGCCGCCAGTCTTGCGAAGATTTAATCTTCGGCAGACGAGCCGGCGGCGATGAATGACTTAGCGGACGAGCTTTTGATACTCCGGCAAATTGCGCAGCGCATCAAAGTTGTGATCGTTCTTGTTGAACGCGCGCAAGTCCTGCGTTGCGGGATATTGTTCATTGACCTGAAACGCTTTCTTCAACGTCGCGAGCGCTTCGTTTGTTTTACGTTGCGCGGCCTGCAAGCTGGCGAGGTTGTACCACGTCTCCGCGGAGTTCGGCACCGCATCGGCCATTTTTTGCATGATGCGTTCGGATGCAGGAAGATCGCCCATATTGACATATCTGGTAGCGGCCTGCATCAAAATCTGGCCATTCCCCGGATATTGGCTGATCAGACTTTCGAGCAATCGCGCGCTTTCGTTCGTTCGACGGACCTGAATCAATTGGTCGACCTTCCGTAACACATCGTTTGCGCCGGCCATTGACGCCTGCTCGCGACTCGCTTCGAGTTGTTCGATCAAATTGCTGATTTGACCGTTGTATGGATCCAACTTCAAACATGTCTTGGCAATGCGAATGGCGTCGTTGACGCGGTTCATCCGCAGCAGCAATTGCACATAGCGATAAACGGCTTCGGGGCTGTACGGGCAATAAGCGAATGCTTGTTTGAACGCGAACTCTGCCTCTCGGCGGCAACGTTCCTGTTCAGGGCCGCCACGATTGTCCGAGCGCCATTGATAAATTCCGCCAATTGAACTGCGCAATTTCGAAAACGCCTTCTGGCCGTCGTCATCGCGGACAAACCGTGGATCGCCTTTGAAGCCGCTGTAGTCATGATGATAATAAACCTTCTCGGCCCAATCGCAGAGCTGATCAACGGTCGTGTCGTAGGTGATCCAGTTTCCAGTCAAGCGATCGGAAAATTGACTCCAGAAATAGTGGTCACGCGCGAGAATTTCATCGGTGATTTCAAGCGGCTGCCGGTTGATTTTCATAATGACACCGAACGGCGAGAGGTAGGGATACATCCATTCAAGCGGGAAGCTTTCTTCGACGTAAAACTCATGGTCGGGGTTTTTGTCGAAAATTACTTTAGTCAACAACCCGTTGATCGCCATAACCGCAACCTGGCCGGAGACCTGCACGCGACCGCCTTCGAAATGCACTTCTTCGCCGGGCTTGACCTGACGGGGCCCGTTCGGATTGCGTTGATCATGCTCGGCGCGCTTGGTGGCGTCGGTGATGTATTCATTGAAGCAATTAGACGAATCTTCGTTGCTGGCAGTATGAATTTCCGTGTCTGGAAATACGCCGCCGGGGCTTTTGACCAGATCGAGCGGATACGCTTCTTCGAGCATACGGCGATTCAAGCGCACGGACGTGTTTGCCCAGGCAGTCGTGGTCGGTTTGCCTTCCGGCGCGTTTTCCACTGAGTGCTGAATCAGAATCGGCAACTTCACGTTCTTGAAACGGTCCGCGCTGTAGATGGATCCGTTCTGCAGGATTTCATTAAAATCGTTCGCGAGCGCGCTCTTTAACGCGTCGTCGCTCGCCTTTTCATCGACCAGCGACTGCGTCTTTTTGCTGCAATGTTCGTATAAATATTGCCCGAGCGGATCGCCGCTGCTCTTGCGCATCTTCGAAGCGAGGTC
>JAICXV010000538.1 GCA_025934545.1 Verrucomicrobiia bacterium | reverse complement strand
TTCCGGCTGTTGTGGCCACCGATCAGTTGGGCCGTGGTTTTGTTCCTCATTTACGCGGTCGTGCGGTGCGCGACGGATTCGTTGCATTACCCGGCGCGACAAGAACTGACGCATATCCTGGTTTTCGGCAGCATCTTTTTTCTGGCGAGCAACAATCTGACACGTCGCGAGTCCGCCACTGTTATCAGCATCGCGCTGGTTTGCCTTGGCATGGCCGTCGCAGCGATGGCGGTTTATCAATTCGCGACTCACAGCGGACGCATTTGGGGATTGTATAAACCGGCCATTTACCTGGCACGCGCAAGCGGCACGTTTATTAACCCGAATCATCTCGCTGGATTGCTCGAAATGATCGTGCCGCTGGCGGTTGCATATATGTTCATGGGTCGCATCGCGATTGTCGCCAAGGTGCTGCTGGGATATTGCGCGTTGATTATGCTGACGGCGATTTGCATGTCGCTCTCGCGCGGCGGCATGCTCGTGATGGGAATCACGCTCGTAGCAATTTTTGTCGCGTTGCTCCTGCAACGCGATTTTTGGTTGAAAGCGGTGTTGTCAATCGCGCTGGTGATTGCGCTCGGACTCGGCGGCCTTGTGCAAATGGATTCGATTGAACGTCGGTTCGGCACCTTGTTTAACGAATCTGGCAAAGTTGACGATGCGCGCGTGAAAATCTGGGACGCGGCGCGCCACATTTATGTGAAAGCGCCGGTGTTCGGACCCGGGCCAGGACATTTCGATTACGAATTCCGCGAGTATTCGCCGAAATTTTTCCAGGAACGCGCGCAATACACGCACAACGATTACTTGAACGCGCTCTGCGACTGGGGAGCAGTCGGATTGGCGATCCTTCTAGGTTGCGCCGTTCTATTATATGGCGGCGTGATGCGCACGTGGCCGTTCGTCCGGCGGCAACCGAATGAAATTGGGAGCATGCGCAGCAATAAAGGCGCGTTCGTGTTCGGCGCGGGGTTTTCAATTTTTGCGATCCTGCTCCATTCTTTCACGGATTTTAATTTGCAGATTCCGTCCAACGCTTTGGTCGCCGCAGTGCTCGCCGGTTTGTTGACCGCGCATTGGCGATTTGCCACGGAACGATTTTGGCTCAATCCGTATCTCGGCGGAAAAGTCACGCTGACCATCGTGCTTTGTGTTGTGGGAATATATATTGGCGAGCAGGCGCTCAGGGACCGTAACGAATTTATCTGGCTCAACCGCGCGCAAGCAGTCGAGATCAACCCAGTGGAGAAACAATCTGCGCTGATGCACGCGTGGGCAATTTCGCCGGACAATTATCAAACCGCCTACGAACTGGGCGAGTGTTTGCGTCTGCAAAGTTGGGCCGGACAAAAAGGCTACGAGAAACTGGCGCACGAAGCGATGGACTGGTATGAGCGCGCAATGACGCTCGATCCTTACGATCCGTATTCGCCCATGCGCTACGCCATGTGCCTCGATTGGCTCGATCAGCACGATGAGGCCGGAAAGTATTTTGCGAAGGCGCGCGATCTGGCGCCGAACGATCATTTTGTTTGGACTTACAGCGGCTGGCACGAATTGCAAATTGGCAATTTGAAAGAAGCCAAGCGCATGTTGGAATTCGCCCTGAGTTTTTACTACACCGAAACGGCTGCCGGTTATCTTGAACTGGTCAATCAGCGCATCGCTCAACCCTCGATGTTAAAGTATTAACCGCTTCAACAATCAGCGGCAAAATTTCACGCGCCAAAATCCCGACTGCGCAAATGATGCGCACCCAGTTTGGTCAACTTGCGCAACAGTTGCGCAAAAATTTGATCTATCGTCGTAAATCACGCCGGTTCAGCGGTTTGGCATGTTAAATGCCTATAAACTCCGTGCCTGGTCGAACGTCCCGAAGGTCGGGCCGGTTCCGACGGCTGAGTCACGTAATAAATTCGGAGATTAAAATATGAAACTGAATCAGATGTTAGCAATCGCCGGTCTGACCACTTTGATGTTGGCCAGCAGCAGTTCCCTCATGGCGCAAGGTCGCGGCGGTTTTGACCCCGCGCAAATGCGTCAGCGTATGATGGACCGTTTGAAGGAACAAATGGACGTCAAAGATGATGCTGAATGGAAATTGATCGAAGAGCGCCTCGGCAAAGTAATGGACGCGCGCCGGGACGTGCTGGCCACGGAAATGGGCGGCATGTTTGGCGGCGGTCGCAGTCGAAGCAGCAGCAGCTCCGACAGCAGTTCGACAAGCTCGACTGACCAGAGTTCTTCACGTCGTCGCGGCGGATTTTTCGGCGAGCCTTCCCCTGAAGTCGAAGCGCTCCGCAAAGCCGTCGATGACAAAGCGGGCAAAGATGAAATTCAAGCCAAGCTCACGGCCTTGCGCAAAGCGAACAAAGAAAAACAAAAAGCGCTCGAAAAAGCTCAATCCGACTTGAAGGCGGTTCTCGATGCGCGCCAGGAAGCGGTTGCAGTGCTCAACGGATTGTTGAAGTAAATCTCGTTCGTAGCAGCCGGTGTCGGTGAGAACTCATCGCGTCGGCTGCTACAAAGTTTTTGAAATGACGCCAGCCCAAACACAAGACGCCAAACAGTTGCTCGACGCGATGGTGAAGCGCAAGCAGCTTTCCGGATTGGACGCGACTGCGTTCGAACAATACGCGCGCTCCGGACCCAAGCCGCTCGATGCGACGGAAGAAAATGTCCTGCGCTGGCTCGCCAAGGAATATGACCTGGCGTTTACGACCTTGGATGAAGTGGAGCCGGACAAAGAAGTGCTGTCGCTGTTTCCGGCGCGCGTGCTCCTAAAGGAAGAATTACTGCCGCTGGCGCGCGTCAACGGGAACGTTGAAGTTGCCACCAGCCGATTGTTCGCGACACAAGGGCTCGACGCGTTGCGCAGTTTGACGGGGTTGAAGATTCGTCCGGTGCTGGCGCCAAGCGAAGCGATCCTCCGCGAAATGAAAAAGCGGTTGGGCGTCGGCGCCGATACTATCGACACGCTCGGCGACGAAGCCGGTTTGCAGGTCGTTGACGATTCGCGCGAGGAGGACACAAATCTCGACGCTGGCGAAGATGACGCTTCGATCATCCGGTTCGTTA